>JBNGDW010000034.1:0-15819 GCA_049975325.1 Cloacimonadia bacterium
GGATAAATCAAATCCGGGTCTTCTATCTGATCAGTATTTGCTCGATAAATTATGGGCCACTGGAAGGGATCATTATAGATTTCCGGATAGCTTGAGATAGTCCACAGGCATTCGCCTTTATAGACTTTCCATGTGGTAGGTAAGCCACGAGGTATCTTAAATATTTGTCCGGGATAGATTAGGTCTGGATCTTTAATCTGGTCTCTATTTGCACGATAGATTATGCCCCATTGAGCTGGATCATTGTAGATATGCTCATATCCTGAGATAATCCAGAGGCATTCACCTTTGACAACCTCGTGTTCATCTTCATAGTATTTTGGACGAGCTGCGATAAGGTCACTTTGCAATTTTTCAATTCTTCTGTCTGTTTGAGCAAGCTGATCTCTAAAATCAGGGGCTTTGGCGACCTTTTCTTCTTTCATAGCTTCGTAGTCACCAACAAAATCGTTGATCTCGTCTTTATGGGCATACAGCTCAGAATTTGACAATTCATCATAATAATCCAGTTGTGCATTTACCTCATCAAGTTTTTTTTGGAATTCAGCAAGTTCTTCTGCAGTGATTCCCAATTCAGCCATTATTTTGTTATACAAGGCCTCATATTCAGCGTCGATTTTCTGGATACGTGCCTGTAGGTCAGCGATTTTCTGTTCATTTTCTTGTATTGCTGCACGTGCGTCCGCTTCTCGCTGTTGCCACATCATCAATTCATTCTCAAGCTCTTGCCAGTACTGTTCCCGCTCCTCTTTTGACAGATCGTTGTACTCTTCTTCACTCAAGTAGCGAACTTCACCCAAAAGGGATAGGGGGACAAATAAAACGACCAATGTTAGTATAAAGTACTTTTTCATCATTCCTCCCCGGGATACCCTTCTTCTCTTAACTGGTTTTTATATTCTTGGAGACTCTCTAATTCTGCCTCTTTCTGTGCCAGCTCTTTTTCTAATGCCTTAATCTGAGCATTCTGTGCCGCTACCTGCTCCTCGAGATTCAATGCAGTCGCTTTTACTTCTTCTATCTGTGTCTTAGTAACAGGTGGTGGTGGAGGTGCGCAACACCCTACAACAAGCACCATTGCAAGCAGACTGAATCCGATTAGACTCAAATATGTCTTTTTCATATCTGCTCCTTTCTACCGTTTTACCAAAATAAGAATATGCTGAAATTATATGTCAAGTTTTTTCTTTTGTCAAAATTTATTTTTCCATCAAAGAATTTATTCTCAGTAAACTTTTACATAGATTTCTTCTTTAAGCTTCTCTATCCAATCTGCAAGTGCCTTTTGCTGTTTTTCCTGGAGCACAAGAAGTTCAATCTGATCTGCAATTTCATCATAGGTATACGGTTGTGGGTCCAGGAGGCCCATATGTTTCACTATATAAAAGTTGCTCTGGATTTCTATTACATCTGAAAATTCGTTTGGGTTTAGCTTATCTATTACATCATTAAAACAGGGAACTTGAGACAGGCGGTCTACTGGATATTCTTCCACAAAAAATGAGTCGCTATATTCTTCGGCAAGTTGGATAAAATCTGCACCGGTTTGTAGTTTTTGATAGATGCTATCGATTCTTGCCTGTGCCCGAGAAATATCTTCTTCGTCTACTTCCAGAGGAATTAGTATATGGTGAGCATGGATTTCATCATCTCTTTTATCGTCTACTCTGATAATGTGATAGCCAAATTCTGTAAGAACAGGCTCGCTAATTTCTCCGATGTCAAGTGAGAATGCAACATCTTCGAATGGTTTTATCATAGTTCCTGAAGAGAAATAGCCCAGGTCTCCACCCTGCGGGGCGGTGGGGCAAGCAGAATATTGGCGCGCCAGGTCCTCAAAATTTTCCCCTTCTACTAATTTTCTTCTAATTTCCTGGGCTTTCTGGAGTGTCTCCTCTTCTTTAGCCTTATCTGGCTGAGGAGAGACAACAATATAGGCGAACTTTGCCCTTTGGGGCTTCATTGGGAGACTGTCTTTATATGTCTCATAATATTGTTGTTTTTCATACTCAGAAACCCTGATATTATGAAATGCTTCTTGCTGGATAAGGGCTTCTTTAATAAAATTCTTCCGTATCTCCTCTCTATACTGGTTTCGCAATTCCTCTTCAGTAAGTCCTTCCTGACGCAAGGCTGCCAAAAAGCTTTCCTGTGATGGAAAATTTGCAATAAGCTGCTCCATAATCTGTTCAAGCCTCATTTCCACAAGGGTTTCATCCGCGGTAATACCTTCTTGTCGTGCTTTTTCCATAATCAGTGCATCTTCGATTAGGATTTGCAGCGCTTCTTCTTTGGTAATCTTATAAGGTTGCTGAGGATTAGCATTCCAGTTATTATAAAATTCCTCTACTTCAGATGTTAAAATAATTTGCTCGCCTACCATTGCCGCTATGCCATCTACTTCTTCTGCGGCAAGAGTAATGCTGACAGAAAATATAAATATAAGGCACACTAAAACCTTTTTCATACATTCCTTTCTTTGATTATAGATTCAGACTTATCAATAGATTTTTACAGTATATTGAATCTGGAGTGTATCTAATACATTTTCCAAAAAGGCGGTTCGTTTATTTTCAAGAATAGAGGCACGCAAGGAGTCTCTGATCTCAGCAAATGGTATAGGACGCTCTTCTAGTATTATGTCAAGTAGTTGTACGATCTTCAAACCTTCTTCATCTTGAAAGATGCGTATATTCCACTTTTTCAATCCAGAGAGGAAGTTCCAGAATGATGGCTCAACATCTTCTCTGCTCACGGTTCTTGCCCCATAACCTTCTCCCAACTGCCTTGCTACTGTATAGAAAGCCTCTCCCTGATTGAAAAGGGTGATAGCTGAATCTGCAACAGTCCAATTTGGGACTGTAAACTGTTGAATTCTATACAAAGTTACTGGTTTTTTATATGAGTTTCTTTGTAGGTTGTAATGTGAAAAGACCTCATCTTCTGTAACTGTTAACTTTTTTAACTCTTGAGTGAGCAATTCGTTTGCCAGGATGATTTTTTGGGCATATAAAATATTAAATTTTACATCATCTTGTTTATCCAATCCCCTCTTTTTTGCTTCTTTAGCCAGGAGGGTAATCTCTATCCAGTCTTCAATAACTGCTTGTTTTTTTTCTTTTGATAGCATTTCCCATTCTTCTTCGGTAAATAATTTGCGGAGTTCGGACTCATAAAGGTATTCATCATCTACTTGAGCGACAATCCTGTCCTTCTCAGGTTTCTCATCTTTTGCACAGTTTGAGAAGGATAACAGAATAATGAGTACGAGAAATGGAATAAGCCATTTATAAATTTTCATCATAGATTTCTACTGTAATATCATATTTATTCTTAGCATTATCCACCCATCGGACAAATTTTTCGTTTCTAAGCCTAAGTACTATCTGGTCTTTTACGCGAGCAAGAGGTTTTATTTTTCCGCCTTCTTTGAATTCTTCTTTGTGGTTAGAGTAATACTCTTCGATTTCCTCATTGGTTGGTTCTATATCTGGAAGAATTTTATCGTAATATATCCTGTTAACTACAAAATTTTCCCAATTCTTATTGAGTTCTTCTTCCTGTGCTTCCCACTGTGTTAGAAAAGATGGCAAAGTATCAACCCCCGCCTCTATAGCATATCTATAAAGGAATTCTTGTAGTGCAAGCTGTTGGACCATATTATTCAGATTTTTCATGTCAATTTCTGCCAAGCGGTCCACTGGATATATCTGTAGCAAATATTTATGAATCGTATCATAAGTCAGCGTATAATCATTTAGAGTAGCAACAATTTCATCAGCGTATTTTTCTGGGCTATCAGAAGAAATGGCTTGTTGCAATGTATTATCATAAATCGTAATATTTGCAATTAGTGAATCGATATAGTCGTTAACATATGTGCCCTGTTTTTGACCTTCCAGTTTATGGCCAAGTTTTTCCTTTACTTCTTCCAATGTAGGGTCGGGGTAGCGTTTAAAGATATAATAGCCATAAGGTGTAGAGATTGGTGAGGTATAAGAGGCTATCGGGAGCTCAAGTATGTTGGTTCCGATCAGTTCATCCACTGTTTTTTGATCGATGAGCTCTGGTTCCTCGCTTGAAGGAAGATATTCATCAGGAGTAAATTTTTTCACCACTTTCTCAAATTCTTCACCCTGTTCAAGCTGGGCATAGGCTTCTTCTATCTGTTGTTTTGCCTTTGCAGAATCACTATCTTCGATCGGGACAAATATCGTTTTTATCTTTATCTGGGGATTCTCTGCTAAATAGTTCTCATAATCTTCATCTGTTAATGCTCCTGCCTTGGTAAGCTTTTCTTGAATAAAGATATTTGCCAGAAGCGACTTCTTTACTTCGTTTTTCTGCCATTCAAACTCTTCTATATACTCTGGATTATCGAAAGCACTTTCTTCTTCCGCGTATATCTTCAAGATTTTTTCATTAATAAGATCTTGCAATACAAGCCGCCTATCCTTGTCAGTAAGTTCTATTCCATACTCCTGCGCAAGCCTGTCTATATCGGCAGATGTAATAGGTTCACCATTAACTTTCGCGAGAATAACTTCTTTGTCTGAGATTATAAAGTTGTTGATAATGATGAGCGCAGCACAGACTAAGACAATAACGACGAGAATAATTTTTGTTGGTTTTTTCATCCTATCTCCTTCTTAAAAGGGATGCATTGCATCGCTTTTACGGATTTATTAAAATTTTAAGCATTTTAATACCAAGATTGAAATTATTTTTATGGGTGTCAAATTTCTTATTTGGATGAGCGATAATCCGAAGTCCGGTAGTTTGCGAAAATGAAATCAAATCATCTTTGATCGCGGTAAGTTTTTTTATCTGCTCTTTCCCAATATTTACCTGTTCCATATCTATTTTTATACCACTTTTGCCGAGATATACAGATTTAATTTTTGAATTTTCAGCCAGTAGATTCACTTTATAATATGAGAAAACATTTTGGGCTGGGATAGGCAAGGTGCCGAATCGGTCTCTCATTTCATTTTTCAGCGAGTCAATCTGAGATTCTGTCTTGGCACTGTTTAGTTTTCTATAAAATTCCAATCTAAATGTTTCGTTAGCAATGTAGTCATCAGGAAAGAAATACGGGATTTCGCATTGTACCTTTGGTTTTCTTCGTTCAACATCAAATGTATCTTTTTGTTCACCCGTCTGGATTTTTTCGATTGTACTTTTTAGGATTTGATTATAAAAGCTTAACCCGATGGTATTCATCACTCCATGTTGTTTAATACCAAGCAGATTTCCGGCTCCTCTGATTTCGAGATCACGCATTGCAATATTTAAACCTGAACCGAGTGATTGATGCTGTGCTATAGTTTTAGCCCGTTTCTGAGCATTATCCGTTGTATTTTCTGACATGAGCAGGTAGGCGTATGCTTGATGACTTGATCTTCCGACTCGTCCTCGCAGTTGATAGAGTTGGGCGAGACCGAAGCGTTCTGCATTATCGATTATAATAGTATTTGCTGTTGGAATATCGAGCCCAGATTCTATAATAGAGGTACAGACCAGCACATCGAACTCATGATGATAAAAATCCAGCATAATCTTCTCTAATTCATGCCCTATCATCTTAGCATGGGCAACCTGAAAACGGATATCAGGCATCCTTTTTTTCAGCTTTTCAGCAACTGTATAGATTGTTTCTATTCGATTGTGTACAAAGAAAACCTGTCCAGCCCGATTGATTTCGCGACGAATCGCTGACTCAATCATCTTGATATCATAGGGAATAATAGCGGTTCGTATGGGTAGTCGATTTTCTGGAGGAGTAGTCATAATTGTCATATCTTTCACGCCGGAGAGAGCCATATTGAGAGTTCGCGGTATGGGTGTTGCTGAGAGAAGGAGTACATCAGCGTTTGGTTGCAATGCCTTGAGCTTTTCTTTGTGTCTTACACCAAAACGATGTTCTTCATCAATGATAATCAAACCGAGGTCTTTAAACTGGATATCGTCTGAAAATAGGCGATGGGTACCAATCAAAATATCCACCTCACCAAAACGGAGTTTATCAATGATAGTTTTTTGGGTCTTTGGTCGCACAAAACGGCTTAACATTTCGATAGTTATCGGATAATCTTTGAGCCGTTCAGAAAATATAAGATAATGTTGCTCCGCCAATACAGTGGTTGGAGCAACTAAAGCCACCTGTTTACTGTCCATCACAGCCTTGAAAGCAGCACGAATTGCAACTTCTGTTTTACCAAATCCAACATCTCCACACAAAAGTCTTTCCATTGGTATTTGAGATTCCATATCCTTTTTTATCTCTTCAGTTGCCTTGATCTGGTCTGGTGTGTCTTCATAGATAAAGGATTGCTCAAGCTGTTTTTGCCATTCAGTATCTTGAGAGAAGGGGTATCCCTTTGCCAGCTGACGCTTAGCATATAGATAAACAAGCTCCTCTGCGATATCTTCTACATCTTTTTGGATTCTATCTTTTGTCTTTTGCCACCGTGTGCCTCCAATCCTATGGATTTCAGGCACAACCCCATCTTGGGCAACAAATTTGGAAACAAGATTTAATTGGTCTGTGGGTACATAGATTTTATCTCCATCTGCGTATCGGATTGCAATAGCGTCTATGATTGTAGGGGTATCTGCCTTGTTTGTAGCACTAATTTTCACCTTTTCTATGCCTTGATATATGCCAATTCCGTAGTCTATATGGACAATGTAATCCCCGTGGTTCAGGCTCTCATAATCTTCCAGTGCTTCTGTCTTACTGAAATGTGTGGTGCGGCGTCTATTTCGGTAGCGATTAAAAATTTCGTGGTCGGTAAAAACTGCGAGCCTTGCTTCTTCAAAGATAAATCCATTGTGAAACACACCAACATGGAAATGAATATTATTGCCCACCGGATTGAGAAGCTCTTGCATTCGACGACTCTGACTTCTGGTATCTGATTGCAGGAAAATCGTGTAATTCTCTTTTTGCAGATGAGAAAGTCTAGATTTCAGAAGCGGAATATTACCATTAAAATTCATTTGAGAAATTATAGGCATGTGAATAGATGGGACAGAGAAATCATAGTAAGAGGTGGTAAGATAGGCAGATGGAAATCTATCCAATTTTGTGTTCGTATAAGGCATGAAGAGTTCTGCTGGCTTTGGCAAATACTTTATATCAGCTCGCTTGCATCTTTCCTCGTAATATTTTTGGGTCTCATCCCCGAGATGCTGCTCTCCGAGGGGAAAATCTTGAAATTCATCGAACACTACATAAGTGTCTTTAGATGAGAAATAATGGGCAAAAGATGCAGTTTTTGCCAGAATCTTTGACATATCCTGTTCGATTCCTTCATAGAACCCGTGAGTAGAGATTTTTTCGGCAAAAAATGAATCTATAGGATTAGAGAGATCTTTAAGCGAAAATTCTTTAAATGGATAAACTTGTATGCTTGATTCTTGCTTATCTGAGAATGAGCATTGTGTGCTGAGGGAAAAAGGTCGGATGGATACGATTTCGTCGCCGAAGAATTCAATTCGGTATGGGGTTTCATACTGGGGGCTGAATACATCCAGAATGCCACCTCGTTTACTTATTTCTCCGGGGCGGGTTACCATACTGGTGTGAGTATAACCACATGCCACAAGAGATTCGACGAGTTGGTCAAGTCCATATTCTCTTCCTGTATGTAGAGTAAGGAGATGTCGTCCCAGCATATCAGGATGATTGATTGTTCGTAAAACCTCCTTTAAAGAAACGAGATAGATACCCTTTTTGCCTGAAAGTGCAGCACCCAATGTCCTACTTCGCTGAATAATGCAGTCGAGATGAGGGGAAAACTCTTCGTAAGGAAGAAGCTCATAATCTGGCAGGAAATAAACAAAATTCTTTCCCATCAGGATGTTGAGATCATCCACTGTATCCTGGGCAGAGGAGCCAGATAATGTTACAAAGAGGACTTTTTTACCTGTATTCGCAAAAAGATGTGCAAGAAGAAGGGATTTGGCAGATGACATAAGCCCATATACATGCACAGAGCCGTTGTCTTTTACATGTTGTTCAAATTTTTTAAGTTTACTTGAATCCTCTAAGGCAGGTAATAAAGTTTTATACAACATCAAAATACCAAAAACAATTTGTTTTACCTGTGGATAACCTTGTAATTTTTTTAAATTTTAATAGAATTGGCTATTATCAACCCAAATCCATTCTATTTCTAACGGATTGATACGATAACTAATTTAGTTTTCGGAAGGATTTTTCCTGGGTAACTTTAGGGTAAGGAGTTCCAGGATAGTTTTTTTCTCCTTTGCTGCCAGGATTTCATCTTTTAGCCCTTCTCTACGGAATAACTGACTAAGGTAGGAAAGTGTAAACAGATGCTGCTGGTCACTTTTCATAAGGATGAGGAAGAAAAGGTTTACTGGCATAGTGTCCAATGTACGAAATTCAACTCCCTCTTTAGAGATACCGAGGAATAAGCCAGAGAACCTTATCTTATCTGGATGAACTCTGCGTGGGTGGAGAAAGGCTATCCCGTTTCCAATACCAGTGGAAATTAGCCGTTCTCTTTGCACAAGCATATTATAAAGCCAGCTTGTACTTCTACATACACCGTTTTCATGTGCAAACTTTGCCATTTCAGCAATCGCTTGAAATCGAGACTTTGCTTGCAGATCTATCTTAATAAAGTCACTATTTATGAATGCAAAGAATCTTCCAACAATATTTTCCAGCGCGATTCGCTCTACATTAGGCAGTTCCTGGGATTTTTGCCATTCCTCAATATCCTTTTTCTGAAATCGCCATTGATTACCTATCTTGATACCCCGTAGCTGGTTCTGAGCGACCAGGTTGAGAACGGTTTCCACAGAGACATTAAGCATCTCTGCCACTTCTCTTAATGTAAGGATTTTTTCTTTGGAATTCATCTGTTGGCCTCTTTGTATTATATATGAAATAAAGAATAAAGGTCAATAATTTTTTGCTTATAAACAGCTCTCAAAAATTAGGATTAAAGATTATCAATTTCTTTGGCAGAAACGAGTTGAATGAAATTCTTGACAGTCTCATTTTCATATAATTTAATTTTATTACTAGAAAGACTTTGGAGAAAAAATGGCTGAATTACAGGATATTCTTAAAAAAGATGAACCTTTAACTCCTCTTATTGCAGCAGCGTGGAATACAATGCCCGAAAACCTCAAAGAAATTATATCCAAGACAGATCCTATTGTGTCTGTGAGCACCGAAGCAGGGCTGCTCGCAAAAAGGGATAAGAATTTCGTGCGTAGTGATATTGGGCAGTCAATAGGTATAATTCCTGAAATTGAGGCATATTACGGTCCACCTGTTGGAAGGATGAAACTCCGGCGGCTTATAGCCGAGCTATGGAGCCGATTATATGATTTGGAAGGTCTTACAGCTGAGAATGTTGCAATAACAACCGGAGCAACAGAAGCACTTAATATACTTCTTTCTCTCCTTGCTTATAGGAAAACAGTTGCCCTAATGTCCCCGCACTGGCCTACATTTCCTGATGCGATACACCGCGTCGGTGCATACTGCGAAGCAGTAGAAATTGTGGACGGGGACCATACCTTACACCTGACTGAATTGGAGAGTCTTGTACAAGAGAAGGGGATAAAAGTTTTAATTATCAACTTTCCGAATAATCCCTCTGGTATAGCAGTTGATAAAAACTTAATGGAGAAAATCGCTGAATTTGCCAGGGAAAATGACCTTATTATTATTTCTGATGAAATCTATAACCGGATACGCTTTTCAGGAGTTCCTCTAACTATGCTTTCCTTTGCACCTGAAAGGACTGTAGTGGTAAGCGGCGGCTCAAAAGAATATTTGATCCCTGGTCATCGGGTAGGATATGTAATCTCAGCATCTCCTACAATGACAGACACATTTATTAAGAAGATTATTCGATGTCAGAGTTCATGCCCAGGAATAGCAGGACAAAATGTCTTGATTGATATAATGGAAAAAGAGGTAAATGAAATGCGACATGGCTCTCAGCCCAGTTTCCTCAAACCCGTTGTGCAAGAGCTACAAAAACGGCGAGATAGACTTGCCACTGCCCTCATAAATGCTGGATTTAAACCTTTTGTTATTTCTGAGGGGGGCATATTTATATTGGCTAGGCTTCCTGACGAGATTACTATATCTGATGTAGAGTTTATTAAAAAAGGACTGGAGATGAAGAAAATCAGTGCTATCCCGGGTAGTGCATGCGGGAAACCGGCTTGGCTTAGATTTTGTTTTGGTAGTATGAGCATCCCAGAAATAGAGAGATTTGAGCAAAATCTTTTGGAATTCATAAGCATCATAAAAAAAGAATAGGTAAGAAACAGAGGGAGATGGCAAAAAGTAGAGTCTCTAAGGATCTTTTTTTGGACCTGAAAAGCAAGGGGATAACCCTCAAGCAGGTTCCCTTAGCCGAGCGCGTACGTCCTACCACTCTAGATGAATTCGTGGGCCAGGAAAAGCTTATGCGGTCTGACTCTATACTTCGTAATATTATTGAAAATGATGAGCTAGTATCATTGATATTCTGGGGTCCTCCAGGCTCTGGCAAGACAACATTGGCGCGAATTATTGCCAATAGGACACATTCACGATTCGTATTATTTAGTGCTGTGCTTTCGGGTATTGCCGAGGTAAGACAGGCAATGGAGCAAGCGGAATTCTTTCTTCGCACCAAAGATGAAAAAACTATTATTTTTATTGATGAAATCCACCGCTTCAACAAATCCCAACAGGATGCGTTTCTTCCTTTTATAGAAAAAGGGATTATTACCTTGATCGGAGCCACGACAGAAAATCCATCCTTTGAATTGATTCCACCTCTTCTTTCTCGATGTAAAGTAATTGTGCTGGAAAGATTAAGTGATCAGGATATTTATACAATTGTCTCTCGGGCTTTTGATAATCCTAAAGCTGGCATTTCCGAATACAGAGAGATGTTTGATGAACAGCTCCTACGGTTTCTTAGTAGTTATGCTGGAGGAGATGCCCGCGTAGCACTTAATGCTGTTGAACTGATTACGAAAGCATTCGGTAAAAGAAGAGAAAGGCTCACTGTAAAGAAAGTCAAAAAGCTGCTGGAGCGGAACAGCCTTTTCTATGATAAGAAAGGGGAAGAGCACTATAACCTGATTTCAGCACTTCATAAAAGTTTACGCGGTTATGATGTAGATGCAGCACTATATTGGCTTGCACGTATGCTGGAAAGTGGCGAAGACCCTCTTTATATTGCTCGCCGACTTGTACGTTTTGCCTCTGAGGATATAGGGCTTGCAGATAACAATGCCCTCCAGATCGCCCTTGCTACAAAAGATGCTGTGCATTTTATTGGCATGCCTGAGGGAAGTAATGCTCTTGCTCAAGCAGTTATCTATCTTGCCAGCGCGCCGAAAAGCAATTCTGTCTACAAAGCGTATGAATCTGCTGCAAAAGAAGCCCGCCATACAAACCATTACCCGGTTCCGCTCCATATCAGAAATGCACCAACTTCTCTTATGAAAGAATTAGGCTATGGCAAAGACTATAAATACGCTCATAACTATAAAGACCATTATACTTACCAAAGATATTTTCCTGATAATATGAAAGAAAAAGTTTTTTTCCAGCCCCAAGAAATCGGATTTGAGAAAGAGATAAAAAGACGCATTAAATGGTGGAAAGAATTGAAGAAGAAGGCACTCCGAGATGAAGAAGGCAAAAATAAGGACTCTCCTTCCTAATAAAATGCTTACAATATAAAGAAAATAAGACCTTATAATTTTTGATTTTATTGACATCAAAACGCTTCTTAAAAATATTTTAATATGCTATGAGTATAGAAGAAAGAATCGAAGAATTAAAAGCGCATCCTATCCCTTCCCATATTGCTATTATTATGGATGGCAATGGGCGATGGGCAAGGCAACGAGGCCTACCCAGAATAAAAGGGCATCAGGCAGGGGTAGAAACTGTGCGTAGAATTGTGGAAACTTCAGGACATTTGGGTATAAATTACCTTACTCTTTATGCCTTTTCAACCGAAAACTGGCGACGACCAGGAAAAGAATCAGGAGCTGTGCTTAATCTTATAGAAAAAACCCTTATGAGAGAATTGCCGAATCTGGATAAAAATAATGTGACAGTGCATTTTATCGGATCACGAAAGGAACTTCGTCCCAGTTTCATACAAAAAATTGAGGCTGCCTATGAACAAACTAAGAATAATACAGGCCTAACTCTTGTACTTGCTGTTAATTATGGCGGAAGAAATGAGATTGTCAGCGCCGTGAAAAAAATATTGGCAGAACGACCAAGGAATATTACTGTTGAGAGCTTTGCAAAATACCTATATACAAAAGGTTTTCCAGATCCCGACCTGGTTATTCGCACGAGCGGTGAGATTAGACTAAGCAATTTTTTAATATGGCAAAGTGCATATTCTGAACTCTGGTTTACCAAAACACTATGGCCTGATTTCACTTCTGAAGAATTTTTGGATGCTGTAGAAGATTTTCAAAGACGCATCAGAAAATTTGGCGGAGTCGTATAAAGATGTGCAATATATGTAGCTGTAGAAAATCCGCAGAATCAGCTCTCTTTATGCATATTGTGAAACTTTAATACAATGAATTCTCTGGCAAAAAGGACACTAAGTTCTCTGGTCTTTGGTCCCGTGATTTTGATTGCAGCATGGTTTGGCGGCATCTGGCTACAATTGTTTGTATGGGCAGTTATAATTCTGGGCATAATAGAATTTTGTAAGCTTATCAAGAGATCTAAAAATGTTAATCTCTATACAATTTTATTGGTTGTTATTGAAATTGGAATCACCACTTTCATATATTTTCATCACCTGAACCTGAATATAGTTTATTGCTACTTTTTTTCAATTTTAATTATCATGGGCTTTGATGTAATCACTGGCAAATTCAATCACTTGCTGGAGCGAATTTCGTATAGCCTGTTTACGCTTGTGTATATTTCACTAATTGAGTTTCTATATCTTGTAAGAGTACTGGAGAATGGCAGAGCCTATCTTCTGATATTGTTCATACTTATTTGGATAACTGATACGGCAGCGTATTTTATTGGGGCAAAATGGGGACGGCATAGAGGCATATTTAAGGTGAGCAAAAATAAATCTCTGGAAGGTTTTGTTGGAGGAATAGTCGCCGCTTTTCTGTTCGCTTATCTGCTTAATATTCTGGCAACTATACTGTCGAGTTCTTATCAGTTCACATCTTATATAGTTCTCACCTATGGCGTCATTGGTGGCGTTTTTGGACAATTAGGCGACCTTATGGAATCTGCCTTGAAGCGCGATTTCAATGTAAAAGATACCTCTAATCTGATTCCTGGGCATGGGGGCGTACTGGATAGATTTGACAGTATGCTTATAAGTGCACCTCTTTTGTATTTCTCGCTTACAGTGTTAGGTATCTAAAATCAGAAACAAAATATGAGGAAAAAGATTGTACTTTTAGGGGCAACTGGCTCAATTGGCAGATCTGCTATTGAGGTTGTTAAGCATCATAAAGATAAATTTCAAATTGTGCTTGCAACTGCACATAAAAATTTTGGAAAACTTAAACACCTCACAGATGGGCTTGATACTTCCTTTTTGGGGCTTACCCATAATTCTGTTACATCCTCAGAGAGGAATAGCAGTGGGAGAAGAGTTTTTTGGGGGGAGTCTGAGGTGTTGGACTTGCTTCAGAGGCTTGATTATGATATTTTGTTAAATGCTGTGGTTGGATCTGCTGGGCTTAAGTATACGGTGAAAGCACTTGAAACAGGGCATTCAGTTGCATTGGCAAATAAGGAATCGCTCGTTATGGTTGGCGAGATCGTCATGCAGATTGCAAAAGAAAAAAAATGCCAGATAATTCCTGTGGATAGTGAACATAGTGCTATCTTCCAATGCCTTTACGGGAATATTCCTCACCCGTATGTACAAAAACTTATTTTGACAGCATCGGGTGGACCATTCCGCACTTGGGACATAAAAGATTTTGATAAGATTACACCCAGTCATGCGCTTAGCCACCCAACCTGGAATATGGGGAAAAAGGTTTCCATAGATTCTGCCACTATGGCTAATAAAGGATTAGAAGTGATAGAAGCACACCATCTTTTTGATGTATCGTATCAAAATATAGAGATAGTTGTCCATCCACAATCCATTATTCATTCTATGGTTGAATTTATTGATGGAACGATTCTTGCACAATTAAGCTATCCTGATATGAAGTTACCTATCCAGTATGCTCTTTCCTACCCAGATAGGCTTCCAGCAACAGCTAAATTTACAGATATTACAAGCCTTCCTGATTTAACCTTTGAAAAAATAGATTATGAAAAATTTCCACTTCTAAAACTTGCATATAATGTTGGGGAAAGTGGAGGTATTTTGCCCACCATATTTAATGCTGCAAATGAAGCAGCAGTATCACTTTTTTTATCTGGTAAAATCAAATTTAATGATATTTATAAAATTATAAAATCTTCCATTGAAAGGGAAAATATCACCAATCCCGATCTGGATACAATAGTGAAAGTTGATAGGGAGATGAAGGAGAAGATTTTTGCAAGGTATGGTTAGGTAAATTTTTTGGCTGTTGCGGGGATTAAGAATTTATGGGAAAGCTCTCCGGTAGACCCTTTATCTTTATTACCACATTTTTCATCATCGGTATCCTGATAGCCCATCTCACTTCCTTTCCTTTCTTAACATATTTAATTGGATTTTTCTTATATAGCATTTTTCTGTTTTTGGAGCGTTCCAAGCACTTGTCCTTGTTGATAGTTTTACTTGTGATATTTGGTGGACTTTGCTATAGTCTTACCGAGCTTTATCCTGCCAATCATATTTCTAACATTGCAGGGGAATTAGGAAACGAGAAGCTACATATTAGGGGTAGAATAATAGATGAACTCCTTCAGGATAAGCAAAGAACGAGATTTAACCTTTCTCTCCAGGAAATAGAAAAGATACCCCTCTCTGGTAAAGTCGCCGTAACGGTCCAGGGACCTTGGCATGGCGAGCGAGGAGACACTATCCTTTTTTACGGAAGATTGCAAGCCCCATATCCTAACAACAATCCATATAGTTTCAATTATAAAGAATATCTTGAAAAAGAAGATATTTTTGCCACAGCCTTTCTGTATCCTACAGATATACAATCAGTTTCTTCCGGGGCAACCCCCTTTTATTCTCTCATTCTGGTGCCGAGGCAATGGATGCGGCAGCGGATTGATAGTCTGTATGGGGAGTCTGAAGCCGGCTTTATCAAGGCCATATTATTAGGCGAAAAAGATGCCCTTCCCAAAAAACTCAAAGATGATTTCTCAAATGCTGGCTTGAGCCATATCCTTGCTGTAAGTGGACTTCACACAGGTGTAATAGCCCTTATTTTGCTTACCATAATACCGATAATAGTTAAAAAACGAAATGTTGCGCGTATCATTACAATCATCTTCCTTGTCTATTACATATTTCTCTCACACGGTGCCCCTTCAGTGCAGAGAGCAGTTATAATGATTAGCCTTGTTCTTGTGGCAAAGCTCTTGCAAAAGCCAGCAGATAGCATAAATATTTTATTTGCCGCTGCATTTATTATCTTGCTTATAGACCCACGGCAACTTTTTGCCTTAGGATTTCAATTTTCTTTCCTTTCAGTTTTCGCTATTTTAGTTAGTTACCCCGTCTTTAGAAAGGCATTGTCCACACTTCAGAGCCGCTTTCCACCTCTTTATTGGCTGCTAAATATTATGTTTCTCAGTTTCGTAATCCAGCTTTTGCTTGCTCCTTTTAGCGCCTACTATTTCCACCAGATACC
>JBNGDW010000035.1:0-15561 GCA_049975325.1 Cloacimonadia bacterium
GTCATATTGCGTGAATATTCTATATCATGTTTTGCTTTTTTGTATGCCTCTTGTTCTGAGATTTCTCTTCGAGCCACCCCATCTCTGATTGCTTGCATAGCGACATCGGTTGCTTCATTGGGGAAAACACCTGCTTCATCCATAGTAGGCACAATGTTATCAGGATTTATACCTCTTTTTTCGGCAAAATCTGCCAGGGAACGTGCGGCAGCAATTGCCATTTCGTCAGTAACCTTTTTTGCTCGAACAAGCAATGCTCCTTTTAGAATACCTGGGAAACCCAGAGAATTGTTTATCTGATTTGGGAAATCACCCCTGCCTGTAGCAACAATATATGCTCCTGCCTCTTTTGCCGCATAGGGGTATATCTCTGGTACAGGGTTCGCACAAGCAAAAACAATTGGTTTTTCTGCCATAGAGGATATCCATGAAGGTTTAATGATATCTGGGCCAGGGGTAGAAACAGCAATAATAACATCGGCACCCTTGCAGGCTTCAGCAATGTTATCAATGCATTTTGGATTAGTTGATTGGCACAGTTCCCATTTCCGATAAAATCTTGTATCTGCTTTGATATCTTCTCTTTTTTTGTTTAGACTCCCCTTCGAATCAAACATTACAATATTTTCAGGATTACCGCCGGCAGCAATAATGATTCTGGCAATAGTGGTATTACCTGCGCCCGCGCCCAGCATGACGATTTTTACCTTGTTAAGTTCCTTATTTACTACTTTAAGAGCGTTCAAAAGCCCGGCTAATGTTATAGCAGCAGTTCCTTGGGCATCGTCATGCCATACAGGTATTATACACTCCTCGCGGAGGGTATCAAGAACCTTAAAGCAGTTGGGCTGAGAAATGTCTTCAAGGTTGATTGCACCAAAGCTATGCTGAACCATTTTTACAAATTCGATTATTTTATCAGGATCTTTTTCACCCCTTTCATTTGTGCTATCAACACATAGAGCGACAGCGTCGATTCCACCAAGATATTTCATAAGAAACGCTTTTCCTTCCATAACGCCAAGCCCTCCTGGAGGGGTGACATCTCCATCACCGAGCACTCGTGTAGAGTCGCTAACCACTCCCACAAGATTGCCACGATTTGAGAGTTCAAATGAAAGATCATTATTATCGCGAATAGTTGTAGATATCTTTGACACACCAGGAGTATACCAAATATTAAACCAGTTAAATCCGAATACAGCAGCCTTTGGGACTGTCTGGATTTTCCCACCATAGAACCTGTGTGCCTTTTCTGCAAGTTGCTTTAGAAATAATGTCTTTGCCTTTGCCTTTTGTTCCTCTGTAAAATCTGGGGGGAATACTTCCTCCAGATTGCTAAGGTCTAATTTTAGTTCGTTCATTTTATCCTCCGATTTTTAGTTAATGGCGAAAATTTAATAATTTTCTATCTTATTATTCGGTGTTACCCATTTTTATCTTAGCAACAGCATTTTTTTAACTTCAGATTTTTCGTCCACATCAAGCTGATAGAAATAGATACCACTTGGTACCTGATTGCCCGCCTGATCTTTTCCGTCCCAAACTACCTCGTTAATTTTAAATTTTGTCCGCCAGCTGGCGGATTGAATTTTTAATTCGCGAATGCGTTGTCCTTTGATGTTATAAATTTTTATCTCAGGATTACCTTTGTGGTTAGAACTCAAAGAAAAAGAAATCGTGGTTGAAGTGCTAAATGGATTGGGGTAGTTAGTTAACTCAAGCTTAGTTGAAGGCTCTTGCGGCATATCTGGTATGAGGGAGAGGGAGGCCGTGGTCATTCCAATTAGCCAATTTCCATTAATATTAGGATTTCCAGAGACATCGACCCAGGCAGAGTGCTTCATCCATGCTCCTTTTCCTTGAATCCCTGGCCCTGCATCTACCCATGCTATTTTACCATCGTAACTTGTAATATGATATCCAACCCAATATTCAAGGTCAGATTGAATTTGAATTGGTGTAGTAAGATAGTGCTCTAAGAAATCATTCATCTCAAAATCTGATATACCATTTTCGTATACAAGGTTCCCGGGTGGGTTTTCAGGAGAACCTCCTTCATATATTTTTATTGTGATATCGCAGCTATCTGGATAAGTAGGAGGCAAAAACGAAACCCGATTAATGAGCGACCCGATATGATCCTGCAGTTCTTCAGGCGTAAATCTGACACTTACCTCTAATGAGTATGGATAAGGCATCTCAAATATATGAGCGGGGATGTTATAATAATGGATATCAGTTGTATAATTATAATTATCAAGTACGAAGTCTACGGTCATATTTGTGCTATCGATATCAACCTCTTGTTTTTGATAATAGGTTCTGTTTAGGGCAGCAATTGCGGTGTAATGTCCTGGAAGCACATCCGGGATTTCATAATAGCCGTCAGGATTGTTGGCTGTAGTAGAATAGTTGTTTTCACCCAAGAAAGTTATAAGGGTTCCTGAGGGATTTGTGCCGTCCGTTATAGAAACTATCCCGTCTACACTTTCATAGTTAAAGAGATTAAAGTTTATCTCTGTATTTGAAGAATCGATATAGACTTCTTTTGTTTGATAATAGACTCTATTAAGTATAGCGGTTGCCGTATAATAGCCCGGGAAGACAACAGGGATTTGATAAGACCCTTCTGGGTTATCGACTGTCGTTGTGTAATTATATTTACCCCCTAAAGTAATTATAGTGCCTGTGGGGTCTTGTCCGTTTGCCGACACATTACCTGTCACCGTGACAGGTCTATCTCCACCTTCGATATTAAGCACGGCACCTGTAACAATCGTGTATCCGGCTGGCATGCCTTCTGGTAATATATACCATGCTTCAGTAATAGGTTCAGGGCTTGAGTGGCCCCATCCGAAGTTCAGGTGGTAGAAGTCATTGGTGTTATAGCCGTCACAGTTAATTGCGTGTCCACCAGTACCATCAGATTGGAGTATTGAAAGCTCTGCTGGTTTAGCCTGCATCATATTATAACTCAAAGAATCATAGAAGCCTTGTTCATCATACTCCATCCATAGAGCAGAATCGTAGCCAAATTTGTTTAACAATGCACTCGCTACAAGTGCCGTGTATGAACCTGAACCTGAGGAACTATAATTCATTTCTACAGAGATGCCACAGGCAAAGTTTAACGCAGCGATATCCTCATTTGTGAAAGGCACATTATTTTGATAGTGAACTGCCAGGGTATCGAGATACTCATTTAGTTCTTCAAAATTTGGAAAGTCCAGTTCTTCGCTATCCCCATCTATATGGATGCCAGTCCATGTTGTATAGGAATCAAGGAAATTAAAAAATACATCACCAACATACTCGTGGTAGTGTATAATCATTGCCATAGCGGTTGCTACGCATCCCACAACAGATCTGCTACCTGTATTTGGGTCAATAGGACAGAACATATTATATGGATAGCTTTGATCCCATGTTGTTTCGATCCAGCCTCCGGTTGAGGTGGTTCCCTCTGAGGGCCACTGCTGAAAGTCTTTCATAGATATAGGGCTGATTATACCTTGCTTGTAGTTTTCCCATTTTGTATTATGTTCTTGAATCTGCTCTTGAGGCAACAGAGGTAGAGCCGCCAAACGCATTCCCATATCCTTTGTTAACATATAGTAAAGCAGATTTTCCTCATTTTGGACAAAATTAGACCTGAATGAATACGAGATAATTGGTTCTATATCAGTATCTGGGGCTATAGCGATAAAACCCTGTGGGGAAAGCTCAGCTATATAGGCAATAATCTTCTCATTCTTTTTCAATGGAGTACATCGAAGCAGGGAAAACTCTGATTTTTTTTCTAATTCCTCAAGATAAAGATGAGCTGTTTGAGTTGCTGTATCCAATGGTACAGGCAAGGCTGTTAATATTGTGGCCTGTATCAGTAAAAAGATAATTGCGATTAAAGTTTTCTTCACTTTTACTCCTTCATATTAGTTTATTTAAATGATATTATGGCATTCTGGATACTGGTCCTCTATTGTGGGGGGCACTTGTGTTTGCCTTATTTGTTGGGGTTCTTTCTTTCAAAGATACCGTATCACCTACGGATAACCCTTCAATAATTTCAACTTTTTCGAGGTCGTTTATCCCTGTTTTCACAATTTGTGCTTGCACGAGGGTATCTGCTGAGATCTTATATACTATATTATTTCCCAGTTCATCAGTAAAGATGCTCTGGATTGGGACTGTTATTACATTTTCTCGTTTTTTCCCGATTATTGTAACATTAGCGCTCATTCCTGGCCGGAGGGAGGAAGAAAGGTTTTCTATTGAGATTTTGGTCTCGAAGACTCTGATATTGTTTGTTCCGATCTTTGCCATTGGAGCGATGTGAATTATTTCGCCGTGATAGGTTGTATCCGGGAAGGCATCGAATGAGATTTCTACGGGCTGACCTATCCCAATTTTACCAATATCTATTTCGTTAATTTCTACCAGAACTATCATTTGAGAAAGGTCTGCGATGACCATTAGAACTGTGCCACCGGTTTGTGATTCACTTGAGGTGACCATTTCTCCTTCCTCCACATTTTTCTGGATTATTGTGCCGGATAGAGGTGCGAGAGTGTTCTGGCTTTCGGTTGCTATTCCCAGGTCCTGAATCAGTTCATACTGTGTCAAAGCGGATTGATAATCTATCTCTGCTATTCGTAGGTTGTTTTGGGTTTCTGTCCACTGTTCAAGTGAGATAAGGTCTTTTTCAAAAAGTTCTTTATCAGTATTGTAGTTCCGGAGAGCAGTTTCTAGATTAATTTTCGCTATCTGTTCACCACTCCTGATGCGGGAAAGTGTTTGTGCTTGTTGCATATCAGGTTCAACCTCAGCAATTATATCCCCTTCTTGCACCTTATCCCCTTCATCAACATATAGCCTGGTAATCTTCCCACTTATTTTCGATTTTACCTCTACTTCTTTCAGAGGTTTTAGTTCTCCAACCTCATCTAAGGAGATGGAGATGTCCCCGAGAGTTGCTATAGCGGTTGGGAAACTGCCACTCTCTGCCTGGATTGGAGGCTCGTTATTTCCACTTATGATAGCAATAATTATACCAACTACGAGAATTATTCCGACAATTACCCAGATTGTTTTTCTTTTTTTCATCCTACTTACCTCATTGATACTTACTTAGCATTTTCGTATTTGTTATTAAATTCAGCTCTTCCTGAAGCAATATTAGATTATAATATTCTTGTATATAGTCAACCTGGCTTTGGAGAAGAGATTTTCGAGCATTTTCCAAATCTGTTAAGCTTACCTGACCCAGTCTATACTGTTCACTCACAAGATTGAGATTGAGTTCTTCCAATTGTTGTTGCCTTTCTGCAAGGTTAAGACTCATTTTACCTTGATTAAAATTTGTTAGCGCGAATTGAAAGTTTTGCTTTTCTTCCTCCCTGGTTTGGTCAAATTGTAATTCAGCCTGTCGCAAGCGATATTTTGAGGATTGTGTGGAAGGAATATTGGTTAGAGGATTAAGCAAAGGATATGAAAGAGAAAGCGTGTATCTCAATGGTGAGGCAGTATCATCGAAATCAAAGATATTTTTTTCTTTCCATTCCAGACTTTTACTTAACGAAAATGAGAGTGCAGGCAAAAAATCAAGTTTGGTTTGGGTATAGCTTGTTTTTATCTGTTTTAGGTTTTCGGCTGAAGAGGAGATACGCAGATTTTTTGATTCAGTAAAGGAGAAATCTTCAGGAGATAGAAACTCATAGGAAAGGTCAGTAAAGATATACTCAGGATCGTAATCAATATTGATTAGGAAGCATAGATCCATTTTGTTTTTTTCAAGTGTATTTTCTCTTTGGAGGGAATCGATCCTTGCTCGCTCAACCGAGACGGTTGCCATCTGTAAATCGAGGTCTGATGCTTTTCCATGTGAGTGAAGAATCTTTGTCTCTTCCAGTGCTTGTTTAGCAATAGCTAAATCCAACTTCGTCACAGTGAGCAGCTCTTCAGCAGCAAGTACATTGAGATAATACTGGGTGATTTGATATATAAGCTCGCGTTTGCTCAGCTCCAGCTGAATTTCATTTTGCTTTAAAGATGAGAGATTATTTTTTACATTGAAGTACCGTTCAGCAGAGCTTGAAAATGACTCGGATACTGTGATATTCCCTGATTTTTCAGTCTCATTAGCCGCTTCAGCACGAGAAATATTATAATTTATCTGCGGCAGGAAATTCAGATAAGATGAATAAAGATTTTCGCGTGCAATGCGAAGAGAATATTTTTCTGTCATTAGATCATATGAGTTTTGTAATCCTAGATCAATTACTTTGTAGATATCGAGAGTATCTGCGGCAAAGATTTGTACTGTTGATATCACAGCCCAAGACGCGATGATAAGTAGTATTTTTTTTCTCATTTTACCTCACTAAAAGATGAATAACATTATCATATTAAATATGCCAAAAATGGTTCCTAAAGCGGCTCCCATAATTACCAGGGGTTTTGTAAGGTAATATTTTGCCTTTGTCTCGATCCAATGCATTCTTTCATCTGATAGTAATTCTGATATTTTCTGCTTAATTTCATATCTTTGTATGAGGTCTGGGATAAACTCTGTTAAAAACTCATAAACTAATTCATAGCCGAGGCTCTTTACAAAGTTTAATAGTGGCTTTTTAATAAATTGGGGGAGATTTTTGAAGATTTTTTTATTTTCAATATTTCTCCCCAGAGAATCGGAAAAGTTTTCTGCAATTTCTTCTGGTTTGGTTTTGCCAGGCTCATCTGGATGGGTTTCAAGGTAGAGGGAGAACTTATCTGTAATAAATGTAGCAATTTTGTCCCGCAAGAGATAGACAGGTCCCTGGGGAAACCATTTTCTTTTCTTTTGAGGATGAAAGAGAATAATAAGGAGCAGGTAGCAACAAGCGATGCTGAAAAGTATATTGAGGAAAAGAAAAATGATGTTGACATACCATTGCATTAAAAGCTCCTACCGATGCCGCCGCCACCGCTAAGTCCTCCACCGAAGCCACCAAATCCTCCGAATCCGCCGAATCCGCGAGAACCACCAGACCAACCACCGCCACGAGGAGCCCCGAAACCGCTCAGGAAAAGGAAAGGAAGAAACCCGATTCTCCCGCCCAAGAATAGGAAGAGTATAAGTAAAGGAAATATCGCTCCAAGTATGCCTCCGACTGAAGTTCCTCTTGCACCTGGATGGGGTTCTGGATTCCCGGTTAATGTGACACCATAGTGTTGTGCTGTAACGCTTGCTATTGCAGCAACGCCATTCAATATGCCATTGTCATAATCATCTTTAGATAGGTATGGTATCATATATTCATCAGCTATTTCTCCGAGAAGTCCATCCGGCAGAAACCCTTCTGCCCCGTATCCGGATTCAATTTTCAATTTTCTTTCCTCAACTGCGACAAGGATAAGTAGGCCGGCATCACCTTCTCCGCCGATTCCCCATTCCGCATAAAGTTCAGTTGCATATGTGTACTCGTCCAAACCTTGCAAATCTGGCACAAGTGCAACCGCAAGCTCAAAATCGGTTTTCTGCTTTAGTTCAATTGCAATATCATTGACCCTGTTCAGCACATTTGGTGATAACACCCCGGCAAAGTCATTTGCATATCCTACTGGCTTTGGATATTCTACCCTTGCTTCCAGGGATAAAGAAGCAGCTATGCAGAATGCAAGCAAAATAGGAATTATTACATATTTTCTCTTTTTCATATTAACCTCAAAAGCCTAATCTATATCGATTAAGTGTCCCATTTTTTCTTTTTTTATTTTAAGGTATTCTCTGTTGGTAGAATTAGGTTTTATATTTATAGGCACACGCTCGGCTATTTCTATACCATAGCCTTTAAGTCCTATAACTTTTTTAGGATTATTGGTCAGTAGTCGGATTGTTGTCAGGCCAAGGTCTTTTAGGATTTGTGCTCCCAATCCATAATCTCGCAGATCCCCTTTAAAGCCGAGTGCTTCATTTGCCTCAACAGTATCTTTGCCTAAATCCTGAAGATGGTAGGCTTTGATTTTATTTATCAAACCTATACCCCTTCCTTCTTGATGGAGATATACCAGAACTCCTAAGCCTTCATTTTCTATAGCGATAAGGGACTGTTCTAGCTGTTTACCGCAATCACAACGGAGAGAGTGGAAGGTATCACCTGTCAAGCATTTTGAGTGCATTCGTACAAGTACATTTTTTTTACCTCCCACTTCACCTTTCACCAGTGCCACATGATGTTCTGATGTTATGGGACTTTCATACCCGATAATTTTGAAATGGCCAAACTCTGTTGGTAGTTCCGCTTCTGCAACACGGAAGATAAGTTTTTCTTTTTTCTGACGATAATGGATCAGATTTTGAATAGTAATAATACCAAGATTATATTTTGGGGCGAATTCTATCAAGTCATCGAGTCTTGCCATAGAACCGTCATCTTTGATAATTTCGCATATCACTCCCACGGGGCGCATGCCAGCAATTTTGGCGAGGTCACCAGCTGCTTCTGTATGGCCTGCTCGTTTAAGAACGCCCCCCGGCTGCATCTTCAAGGGAAAGATATGTCCTGGCCGTTGGAGGTCTGATGGCTTAGAATTAGGGTCTGCAAGCACCTTGATTGTTTGCGCTCTGTCATAGGCAGAGATGCCTGTCGTCGTGTTTTTCTTTGCATCGACAGATACTGTAAATTGGGTTCTCAGTCGATCTGTATTCTCGGCAGTCATAAGAGGTATATTGAGTCGTTGTAAGTCATTTTCTTCCATTGGGACGCAGATAAGTCCACGGCCATATTTTATCATAAAATTAATACTCTCTGGTGTGACTTTTTCTGCTGCCATAATCAGGTCGCCTTCGTTCTCTCGGCTTTCATCATCAACTATGATGACCATCTTGCCGTTTTTTATTTCACTTGCAGCATCTTCGACACTTAGAAATACTTCGTTTTTCATAATTAATTTACTTCTTTATCAAATTTATAATATTTTTCAGCATATTGAAATTCAAACTCTATCTTTTCATCGTTTATTTCAGCAATAAAATCTGGCTCTCTTGAAACTCCCCCTTTTCTTAAAAACCATAAAAATTTATCTCCACCTGATTTATAAACTTTAACATGTTTCTTTGGATATAATTCTCTTACTCTACTCTCCAGCCATTCTAACACCTCTAACTCAGCAATTGCTTTTTTCTTCATATCTTTGCGGTATTCAAGATATGTACGAGACTTTATATCGCTGGATTGGGCATATATTGTTTTTCCATCTATCTTCATTATTTTTACCTCACCATAATTTGGTTTGATAATTTTTTAAACTTTTTACTGTATCAAACGCAATTTCTGAGTTTATTTCATAACCTATTCCATTGCGTTTTAAATTGGCCGATGCTAAAAGAGCTGTTCCTGAGCCAACAAAAGGATCAAGGACAGTTTCACCAATATAACTAAATGCTTTAATTAACCTATAAGGCAATTCATAAGGGAAAGGAGCAATATGATTCCTTCTATCACCACTGCCTTGAGGCTTCATTACCCAAACATCGCTCTTCTTTATTGACAACCAAAATTCCTTGTCTAATTTTGACTGTTCTTTTTGTTCTTTAGTTAGATGACTATATTTACTAAATCCTTTCTTTTCAGGTTTATCAAATTCCAAAATAAACTCGTGCATATTGTTTATCAAAATTCCACCGGGATACGGATATGTTCCAAAATGTGCTCTTACTGCATTTGTTTTATGCCATACTATATCACGCTTAAAAATAAAGCCTATTTTTTCACATACATCTATCGTTCTACCCACTAAATTTAAGGTTCTAAAACTACCATTTTCAAGCCTTATAGGAAGATTCATTATGTTTATAAATGCCTTCCTCCCCGGTTGCAAAACTCTATAAACTTCCTTCCAAACCTTACTTATTTTCTCAAACCATTCATCCACATCATGAATATTGCCAAGGTCATTTTCAATAGGTTCTTTTGAATACATCTTTGTATCAAAATACGGGGGCGAAGTAATCATCAGATGGATATTATTATCAGGCAAATCGTCCATCTCCATAGAATTTTTAACAAAAACTTTTTGGATTGTCCCGTTTATTTCAATGACATTCACTTTATCAACACCTATCTTATTTGTTCGAACTTTGGGTTTAAAATTTGCCTCATACTTTTTTAACTCTCTTAAATCAAAGCGCATCTGTCCGCTTGCTGCAGTCTTTGCTGTAATAACTTGCTTATTTGCAAGATTGTGAAGCATCTCAACAGAAATACCCAAAAATTTAGCTGCTTCTATTGCTGAAAGATAAGTTCTATTTTTATAATCTTTGGGTTCCATACTTTATCATCTCTTTTTTCTTCCTCTTAGACTTAAGAGTCCATCCGCCAGTGGCGGACAAAATATTCGATACTGCGGTCATAGGTACGCTCATCACTTTCTTGAAAATAGCAAGCAGGCAACTCACCTTTTTTCCTGTGGTATTCTATGCATTCACAGCACATCCCCTTGCGCTCACAGGGATATGTACAGTTACACTTTTGCAGATTGGTATCTTTTTTGCATTCCATTTGCTTCCCTGCCTTCTAATCTAATTTATAAAGTTCCAGTGCACTTTAAAATGTGCACTTCTCTCATTGATTAGATATTCTGGGTCCATAAAATATTCCTGATTCAAAATATTTTTAATAGAAGCAGATATGCGGAATCTGCTAATGTTTATGCCAAATTCCAGATCGAAAAACAACTCATTACTTTCCTTTGTCAATTTCATATTACGAAAATCTTTTATATAAGATATGCTTGGAGCCAAATACACAAAATTATTATATCCAGTATCTTTTTTGATGTTCCATGTAAATTTTAGTTTAAAGTTAGGACGAAAAACAAGTGTATCAGGCCAATTTGTAAAGTTAAATCTTAATCTCATCCTGTTGGGGAGCCCAAACAAGTTATATTCAATATCTGCCTCCCCCTTGATGCCGCCGGATACATAATCATCTAGTGACTGATATACCAGACTATCTTGCAATACCCATTGATAGTCATATCGTGTTTGAACAATATAAGGAGTAATCTCCAGATGGTTAGAGGATTTTTTTAGATTCCATGAAAGCCCTGCAAAATTTGAGAGAGGATTTTTTCTCTCCTCGTAATACAGTATTCCTGACTCTAATGCATTTGTAGAATGCGGATTTCCTATAGAGCCCATCCCGAGATTTAGATTCTGACTCGCACCTATTGGTATATCGTAAGAAAGATGGGTATAGATAAATGTTGTATCAAAAATATCGCTAAAATATACCTGGCCTAAAACCTTTACTGTGGATAGTTCCCAGAACCCAGGGGAGGTTAGATATAGATTGATGAAATAGTCAGTAGACGAATCCTCTCGGATAGATTTGAAATTTTTATATTGATTTGAATCCAGTCCCCAAAGGATTTTAATCTTATCAATTTCTCCAGGTGTAGACAGACCAAGCACGAGCTGATTCCTATCAACTTCGTATTTGTCTGGGATAATGGAAGGCTCTACAATTTTCTCATATCCGCTCTGGCGCATAAAGGAAAATTCAAAGATATCATTAAAAAGTCCTACATCAAGGATTCCTGTATTCGCTGAGAATTTTCTATGATAATGGGGGAATAATTCAGTAGCATTGTATCTATTAAAAGGCATAAATAAATCTTGGTCAGAAAATTGTTTTATAAAGTGGAAACTAATATGGTGCGTGGCTATCCGTCGATTCAACTGTAGCACAAAATCATCAAAGTAGCTTTTATTTTCCCATGGGCTATTATAACTGCCACTATGGACAAAAACTCGAGTATTGCAGAGATGCAAGAAATTGTTTTTCTGTAGATTCAGATATTTATTTTCGCTCTTGTGTTCACCTGCTGAAAATTGTAATGCAGTCAGCATCGGCTCAAATGGTACAGATACAGTCTCAAATTTTGTTTCATAAAGGGGGGATTCTTTTTGGCTATAATAGTGGAGCAAACCTGAAAGTTCGTTGGGGGTATAAAGAAAATTATTTAGTGTCAGGTTGGAGAGGAGGTAAAGGTTTTTTTGATAAGGAGAAAAGTAATAAGCATTATTGTAATGATAAAGGAGATAATCGTCTTGCCATGTTCGTGCATCCATATCAAAGAATTGGGTTTCCAGATTGATTACTTTTTGCTCGACTTCCTTTAAAGATGGAGGATGGACTGTCTGCTGTGTTTTTTGAATTTGTTTATCAAGTGAATCCGGAACTGGTGGTAATGGATTTTGTATATCAAGTGAATCCTGCCAGTCTTCTTGAGCAAAGAGCTGCTGAAAACAGATAAGTATAAAAAAGCAATTGAGAATCAGCCAGTATTTTTTATTTAGAGCCATTTATTATCAATATACCATTGATAGGTTTTTTGAAGTCCCTGTTTAAGGGAAGCTTGGGGAAAAAATCCAAGAATGTCCATTGCCTTTTGCGGGCTACAAAGCCAGTAGGGTTCTCTCATTTCCTTTACTTTTTGCAAGTTAATTGTAGATTGCGAGTTGCGAAATATTTTGCTGGCTTCATTAAATCCTGCGAGAGAATAGGCACAGGCGATGGGAAGCTTTATTGTTATTACTTTCTTTTGCATAACATCAGCCAATGTATTAATAAAATCTTGCCAGCTATAGATAATCCCGTCAGAAGCAAAAAACACTTGTGAATTGGATAAGTTACTTTCAGCCATGCGTATTATAAGATCTGTAAGGTCTTCAACATACAGAAGGCTTATGTATTTTTCTCCAAAGCCAGCAAGTGGCGCGATATGTCTTTTTGCAAGTTTAAAATAGATAAGAAAATCCTTATCCCATGGGCCAAACACACTGGCTGCTCTAATAATAGTCCAGGGCACTTTGGCGTTTTGGATGATATAGTGCTCTGCTGCTAATTTGCTTTTGCCGTAGTATGAAACCGGGTTTTCCTCTTCATCCTCACTTTTCTGTCTTTGTTCGCGTGAAGGCCCAGCAGCTGCTTGTGAACTTAAAAAGACAAATTTTTTTACTTTCAATTCATTTGCAACCTCAAGCACATTTTTTGTGCCTTCAAGATTTACATCAAAGTACTCTTTCTTTGATTTTGCTTTTATTTTTGCTGCAAGATGAAAGAGGTAGTCATGGTGGGTGCATGAATTACGGAGAGAGTCAATATCACAGCATTCTCCATAGCTGAACTTCACTGGAAGATTTGTTATAGACCGTCGGTTTGAGGTTTTTCTGACCAGACAGGTAACCTCATATTTTTTTGCCAGGAGAGCCCGAACTAAATTTGTCCCAACAAATCCATTTGCTCCTGTTACAAGTGCTTTTTTGCTCATTACTTTATTTAGACACATAGAGAGTTTTTTGTCAACTTTGTAGTTTTAAGGGTTAACAGTTCGCCTTCTTTAACTACCTCTCCGAATCCATTTTCTTCCATATTTATCGCTCTTTTTCATCAGCGAATATTTGTAATAAACCCGAGCCACAAAAAATTTTTAGTTCTTAAAAAAATCTTGACATGGTTTTTGATACCCAAGTTTTGATGTTTCAAAACCTAAATCTGATATGTGAAATTTATAGGTTCACGTTCAGTTAGGCATTTAGTTGCTGAGAAAGGATATCGCATGATAGTTTCTCATGATGACTTAAAGAATTTTTTTAGAAAGGTTGCACAGGATTTTGATATCTTTCTCCCCTATGAATTGGAGTTAGAGCTGGGCGGAGATAATCTTTCCTATAGAAAATTTTCTGGCGACATCAATTTCGTATTAGATAAATATCGTGCCATAGAGCCAGTGAAAACACTTTTCTATTTTCCAATAGAGGAGGTGCTTCCAGCACCATCTGGAGAAAGGAAGCGAATTGTAGCCGGTGTAAAAAATTGTGACCTTTTGGGTTTAGATGTGCTTGATTCTGCCCTTTTAGAAGGCGACTTTGAAGAACCTGCTTATAAGAAATGGCGGGAAAATACTTATATTATAAGCACAGATTGTATGGATGCTTTGCCCACATGTCACTGTGTACTTTTGGGGAATAATCCATTTCCAGAAAATGGAGAAAAGGGGCGGGCTCTTTTTGATCTTAATATTACTCCCTTAGAAGAGGACTTTTTTATTACTGTCGGCTCAGAAAAAGGGGAAGAGCTTCTACGGATGATAAAAAAGCATGTCCATCTTTTAGAGGCTACTACTGTAGATAGGGATAAGATTGAGGCTATACATGCAGAGATGCTAAAAAAATTACGCGATATTAACAATGACTATTCTATGGATAGAAAGTATGATGTGATATCTGATAATCGTGATAAAGAGACTTGGCAAGAGTTTTGTAAAGATTGTATAGAGTGTGGTGGTTGCACAAATATCTGTCCCACATGCTATTGTATTATTTTGAACGATGAAAGTCAAGGAGACGAGTTTCGCAAGATTCGTACCTGGGATTCATGCCAGTTGAGCGGATATGCCCGAGTTGCAGGTGGAGCTTCGCCCAGACCGGAATTGTGGGAAAGGTTTCGGAATCGTTATCAATGTAAATTTAATTTTATGATGAGCAATTTCAACAAATTGGGATGTACTGGCTGTGGGCGATGTATTTCTACATGTCCAGCAGAAATCGATTTACGCGAAGTAATACAAAGTTTACAGGAGGTTTAACTTGTCAAATCCGTATGAACTCTTAAGAGCTGATGTGTTGGATGTTATCACTGAATCACCTACAATCAAAACATTTCATCTAAAGCCTGAGCGACCTCTTGAATTTAAAACAGGTCAATTTATAGAACTTACCGTACCAGGTGTTGGAGAAGCCCCCTTTACCCCCTCATCTTCCCATTTTGTAAAGGAAGAGATGGATGTAACCATTATGAAAACAGGATTTGTTACAGAAGCGGTACATAAGATAAAAAAGGGTGATGTGCTGGGCATACGAGGTCCCTATGGTAAAGGTTATCCTTTGGATAAATTTAAGGGGAAAGATGTGCTTATACTAGGTGGCGGTGTTGGATTAGCTCCACTCAGATGCCTGCTGCTTACGATGTTGCATGATATAGATGATTATAAAAGTATCACGATCTGTTTTGGAGCTCGCACGCCTGCAGATATGATTTACAAGTATCAGTTTAAAGAATGGGAAAAATATGAAAAAATCCATCTTTTACGTGCCGTTGACAAAGTAAGCGATGGGCAAGAGTGGGATGGGAAAGTAGGAGTTGTGACTGTCCTCTTAGATGACATCAAAATTGATGCTCAAGATGCTATTGCTGTAGTATGCGGGCCTCCTATTATGATGAAATTTGGTACCTTTGCCTTACTTGATAAGGGATTTGCAGAGGGAAATATCTATCTCTCAATGGAAAAGAAGATGTATTGCGGTTTCGGGCAATGTAGACATTGTGTAATGGGTAGATATTATGCTTGCAAAGATGGGCCTGTTTTCCAATATTCTGTTATAAAAAATGAAGAGAAAATCTGGGAATAGAAGGAAAGAGAGACTCTGATGAAAAGGTTGTTGATAGATATAGATAAACTAATCAAGGAACGGGTTTCACTGGAAGAAATTGATTGTGAATACCTCTATCA
>JBNGDW010000036.1:0-14663 GCA_049975325.1 Cloacimonadia bacterium
GTGGTATCCCAGGGAGCCCGGCTCCTGAACCAAGGTCAAGGATGGTTTTGCCGCTAAATTCGATTTCCATGATAGGGAGGATAGAATCTAAAAAATGGGTGAGCCAGATTTTCTCTTCCGAGCGTCTTGAAATAAGATTTATTCGACGGTTCCACTCGAGAATTAATTTATGATATCTTTCAAAGATTTCTGTGGTAGCCGCTTGTGGAAGGTTATTCTGCTTAAGGAACTCCTGAAATTCTTTTCTATATTTATCCATAGATTGATTTAATCCTTACAAGCAAAGCAGATATATCTGCCGAGGTTACCCCGGGTATACGGGCTGCCTGGCCGATAGAACGTGGTTTAAATTTTATGAGTTTTTCTCTTGCTTCATAGGCGATGGCTGAAAACCCCATATAGTCGAAGTCTTGTGGTATCTCTTTATCTTCCAGATGGCGGAATCTTTCTATCTCCTGCATTTGGCGCTTAAGGTAACCTTCATATTTAACTTCTAATGTGATCTTATTTTTCACAGATTCAGTTAGGTCGTTTTCCATTGGGTAGCCGTATGTTGCAAGATCGTCGAAGGTAATTTCAGGCCGTTTTAGGAGATCGATCATTTTACAAGATTTCTTTTCATTAAGCCTTGCATTCATTTGCCGTAGTTTATGTAGTTCCCGCTTCTTTATTTCTTTGGCTTTTAGAAATTTTTGGAATCTTTCTGAAGAAATCAAGCCAAGTTTATAACCGATAGGCATAAGTCGTTCGTCCGCATTATCTTGCCTAAGATGGAGGCGATATTCTGCTCTTGCTGTAAACATTCGATATGGCTCATCAACTCCCTTTGTGACAAGGTCGTCGATTAGCACTCCGATATAAGCCTCATCTCTGCCAAGGATTAAAGGTGGTTCTTGGTTCAGTCTATTTACAGCATTGATTCCCGCAATAAGTCCCTGACCGGCAGCCTCTTCATATCCTGAGGTGCCATTGATCTGCCCAGCAAGAAAAAGTCCTTGAATGTTTCTCGTTTCAAGGCTCGGAGTTATATATTCAGATGGGACACAATCATATTCGATTGCATAACCAAATCGGACTAGCTTAGCGTTTTGTAGTCCTCGAATAGAATGCACTATCTTTTCTTGAATATCCGGCGGGAAGCTTGTTGGCAAACCATTTGCATACATCTCGTATGTGTTTATTCCTTCAGGCTCGATAAATACTTGATGGTGATTTTTTTGGGGGAATTTTTTTATTTTATCTTCAATTGAAGGGCAATAACGAGCGCCTATGCCTGTTATATTTCCGCTAAAAAGCGATGATTTTTTCAGGTTATCAGCGATAATTTTATGAGTTGTTGGATTGGTTGCCGTAAGGTAGCAGGAGACATAGTTTTTCGGCTTGATATCGGTATAATATGAAAACTTTGGAGGTGGCTCGTCAGGATACTGTTCCTCGAGTTCTGAAAAGTCAAGGGTTCTGCCATCAAGGCGGGGTGGAGTACCGGTTTTGAATCGAGCCAAACGAAAGCCACATTTTTCTAAAGAGTTGGATAATTTTCCCGCCGCGAATTCACCAGCGCGACCGGCTGAGAAATTCTTGAGGCCGATATGGATTCTCCCTCGCGGAAAAGTACCAGGTGCAAGTATCACCGTGCGAGCGAGATAATCTCCTTGGTATTGGGTGCGGACACCTTTGATTTTTCCATCTTCCACAAGCAGCTCTTCCACCATTGCTTCTTTTATTTCTAAATTATCCTGGTTTTCCACAATGTTACGCATTTCAATCTGGTAATTTGTTCTATCCGCTTGAGCGCGAGGTGCCCAGACAGCAGGACCTTTGCTTCGATTAAGCATGCGAAAGTGAATCCCGGCTTTATCAATCGCTTGCGCCATTATGCCACCAAGTGCATCTATTTCGCGCGTAATATGCCCTTTTGCAAGTCCACCTATAGATGGATTGCAAGACATCCTTCCTATGGACTCCAGTTTAATAGTGAGAAGAAGCGTATTTGCTCCTCTGCGGGAAGCTGCACAGGCAGCTTCGCATCCTGCATGTCCCGCTCCAACCACTATAACATCGTATACCTTATTCATTTTGCCTTGTCTGTTTCATGTGAAACATTTATTTGCCCACGCAAAATCTCTCAAATATTGAATTGATAATTTTATCACTTGTCACTTTCCCTATAATTTCTTCAAGTGCTTCGCTCGCATCACTCAAGTCAAAAGCTATAAATTCAATCCCTCTCTCCTGTTTTGCTGTCTTTATAGCCTGTGTTATCGCACATAGACTTCGCTTTGCAGCAGCAAGTTGACGTGTATTGGTTATCATCCCCTTATCTATATCATAATTTTTTAGATCGATTTTGGCGACTATTTTTTTCTTGAGCAAATCTATCCCAGCACCAGTAATTGCCGAGACAAACACGGTGTCATCCTGGTCAGTCTCCTCCCGTCCATCTACAAGATCGATTTTATTGAAAACTTTAATAATGTCTTTTTCAGGGCGGCTTATTCTTACTGATTGCGGTTGAGTTTGGGTGATGTCAGAAACCCAAAGAATAAGATTTGCCTCCTCTGTAATCTTGAAGCTTCTTTCTATTCCTGCTTTTTCTAAAATATCCTTACTTTCCTGTATTCCGGCAGTATCGAAAAGTTTAATCAGATAGCCCTCAAGGGCTATATCTTCCTCGATATAGTCTCGCGTGGTACCCGGAATGTTTGTTACAATTGCCCTTTCGTTTTCTACGATTTTATTAAACAGGCTTGATTTACCAACATTTGGCTTGCCTGTAATTGCTACTTTATATCCTGTATTCAAAATCATTCCCTCATCCGCGGTTTTAATAAGCGACTTGAGTTCTCTTTTTGTTTTCTGTAATTTATTTACAATATACTCAGTAGTATGCGATTCAATTCCCTGATCAGAAAAATCTAGGTCTAATTCTAACTCACTACGAAGGTCGGTAATTTTATCCAAAATTTTCTTTATACTTTTATAAAGCTTGCCTTGCAGCTGGTTTATTGAAGCCTCCCGCGAATGATGTGTTTTCGCATTTACAAGATCAATTACTGCTTCTGCTTTTGTCAGGTCCATCTTATTATTTAGAAATGCTCGCAGGGTAAATTCCCCCTTTTTTGCCATACGGGCACCTCCGCGCAGCATCTGTTGAAGAATTTCATGCGTAACAAAGGAGCCACCATGGCAGGTAATCTCAACCACATCTTCTCCAGTATAACTCCGTGGTGCAATAAAGGCTGAAACAAGTACTTCGTCAATAACTTCTTTCTTATTTGTTATTTTGCCAAAGTATATTGAGTGGGATTTGAAGTTTTTGGGATGTGTCTTGCCCTTGAAGGAGCGAGCAAGAATATCCCGGCTTTCCGGGCCGCTCATCCGAATAATCGCTATTCCACCTATCCCTGGTGGGGTAGATATGGCTACGATAGTATCATTATTTTGCTGCATATTCGCTTAAAATATAGTGGATAATATGGGAGGCATCGAGGCCAATGGAACGATATAAAATATCCATTGCCCCATGCGGCACAAATTTGTCAGGTATGCCAAAGGCTTTTACCTTAATGTCCAATCCTTGTTCGTTAATACTTTCCAGCACAGCGGAGCCGAATCCACCCCGTATAGCATTCTGTTCGATTGTTATGATATGTTTAACACCATTCTGGGCAAGGTTCTGAAACAGGGCATCGTCTATTGGTTTTAAAAAGCGTGCATTAACAAGATATGGATTAATATTCTTCTTTTTGAGACTCTTGTAGACTTCATAGCCGGTCTCAAAGGCTGTCCCTATTGTTATAATTGCGAGATTGTCCCCATTGAATATAATTTCTGCCTTGCCATATGCTATTCTGGCACTACTGGGTAGGTCTTCGTAGTGATGTATTTTTCCGCGGGGATAGCGGACAGCAACAGGTCCTTTGTCGTATCTATGCATGTATCTTAACATTTTTTTTAGTTCCTGACCATCCTTAGGAGCCATAACAGTCAAATTAGGGATGCATCGAAGGTAAGAAAGGTCGAATGCTCCGTGGTGGGTAGGCCCATCCTCGCCAACTAAACCGCCCCTATCTATAGCAAATTTTACAGGCAGGTTTTGGAGTGCAACATCATGTATCAGTTGGTCATAGCCACGTTGAAGGAAAGTAGAATAAATTGCCAGAAATGGCTTCATTCCTGTTATAGCAAGTCCAGCGGCAAATGTGACAGCATGCTGCTCCGCAATACCAACATCAAAAAATCTGTTAGGAAACTCTTTTGCAAATTCTGTTAGCCCTGTTCCATCAGTCATTGCAGCGGTAATAGCCACTACATTTTCATCTTTTGCGGCTATTTTTATGAGAGTATCCCCAAATAGTTCTGAATATGTAGGGGTTTTCTTTTTCCCTTTAATGTTATTCAGTTCACCAGTTTCATTATCAAAAGGAGGGACACCATGAAATTTTGTTGCATCCTTTTCTGCGAAAGGACATCCCTTCCCTTTTTGGGTTAATACATGAATTACGCATGGAACTTCTACATGGTTTTTTACATTTGTGAATATCCTTGTCATGGTTGGAATATTATGACCATCTATTGGGCCGATATACTTAAAGCCAAGGTCTTCGAAAAAGGTACTCGGCAATACCATTTTCATCACACCCTCTTCAACTCTACGGACTCCATCGATAATACGAGCCCTCATGGGACTGGGCAGTGCTTGCACGGCATCCCAAACCTCTCTCTTGATCTTATTATACCTTTTCCCGGTAAGAATATTTGCCAGGTAGTGATGTATGCCGCCAACATTTTTTGATATGGACATCGTATTATCGTTAAGAATTATTATTAGGTCCTTGCCGAGTCCGCCCGTGTTATCAAGGCCTTCGTAAGATTCACCCGCTGTCATCGCGCCATCACCAATTACTGCTACAACTTTTTCCTTTTTCTCCTGAAGCTCTTGTCCTAAGTATATACCTAATCCTGCTGATATAGAAGTACTACTATGCCCTACAGAGAAAGCGTCGTATTTACCTTCAAATATGTTGTTAAAACCGCTAATCCCTCCGTATTGCCGTAATGTATCAAATCTATCATTCCGTTCAGTCAGTATTTTATACGCATATGACTGATGTCCGACATCCCAAACGATGCGTTGCTTAAGCGGGTCAAAAACTTTTAATAAGGCAACAGTCAATTCAACTGTGCCGAGGCTTGGTGCCAGATGTCCACCAGTTTTTGAAGTTACATCAATGATCCGTTTGCGTATCTCCCTTGCTAATTCGGTTAATTCTGTATATGTTAAGCCTTTTACATCGTCTGGATTTTTTACTTTTTCTAACATTTTTACTCCAATACAAATTTGTGTGCCTGTTTTTCAATCCACTTAAGCACATTCTCCTGGCCTAATCTTGTTTTTGAAGAAAAGGCAGAGATATTATATTTTCCTTCTTCGAGCATCGTTATCTGGTTATATAGCCTGGTTTTTCCAATTTTATCACTCTTTGTTGCAACAATAAGATAAGGCAAATTGTATGATTGAAGCCAACTTATAGCCTGGATATCTTTTTCGTCTAATGGGAATCGGATATCAACTACAATTATTGCGCCACAAAGCGAAGTGCGTTTCGAGATATACTTTTCTACAAGGAGTTGCCATTCTCTTCTTATTCTTTCTGATACTGCCGCATATCCATAACCTGGCAAATCAGCTATTATCAAAGATTTTTTATTCTGATCTCTATCATAAAAGATAACTTCATAAAGATTTATGGTTCGTGTTTTACCAGGGTTCTTACTAACATAAGCAAGATTTTTCCTGTTCAGCAGGGTATTAATTAAAGAAGATTTGCCCACATTTGAGCGACCCAAAAACATAATTTCAGGAGTATTCACTTTTGGCAACCCATTAAATTCAGCTGATGTGGATATAAGCCGAGCGTCAAGCACCTTCATCTGGTATGTATTTCACAGAATATTTTTCAGATTCCCAGACCTCAACTGCTTTAATTTTGCACTCCGTTGTTTCGAGCAGTGCCGACATCTTTTCAAAGATTACTTTTGCAACCAGTTCTGAGGTAGGATTTTTCCCACGAAATATTTCAAGTTCGTTAAGATAGGTATGGTCAAATTCAGTAAGTACTTGTCTAAACTTTTGCTTTAGTTCTTTAAAATCGATTGCTAATCCCAGCGGCTGAAGCTTGCTGCATTGTACACCTAACTTTACCCTCCAATTATGTCCATGGAGGCTTGCACATTCGCCTTCATAGCCCACAAGGCTGTGAGCCGCGCTAAAAGTATCAGTAATACTTAATATAAACATAACTTCTAATGTATTCCTTAGTTCGATTTCTTAAAGAGCATTGTATAACTTTATACGAGCTCATTTTTTATGTCAAAAATTTTAATTTTTATATTTTCTTGACAAACTAAGGTTGTTATAATAAAATTATAAAATCATGGCAAGGTCTTTAAGAACAGAGTTTGAGAATGCCTTTTATCATGTGATGTCGAGAGGGAATGAGGGAAGGAAGATTTTTAAAGGTAATAGAGACATTTCAATAAAAAACACAGACGGGCAGGGCATCTTTTGCAAGGCAGATATAAAGCAATAATTGTGGATAGGGAATCCTACCTTCTGGAATTATCCCGATATATTCATCTTAATCCTGTAAGGGCAGGGATAGTAGAAAGACCAGAGAAATATAAGTGGAGTAGTTATAGATATTATGCTGGGTCATCAGACGTATTTCCTCGATGGTTAGATATAGAGTGGATAAATGAAAGGTTTGGTTCTACAATGTCCCGGGCTCTTAAAAAATATTGTGAATTTGTAGAAGATGGGCTGTCTCGCAAGCTACCAAATCCCTTTGAATCTGTTGTTGGAGGTATAGTTCTTGGAAACCGAGGATTTTTTGAAAAGATAAAGCAGAGAATAAAAGGAACCCTTTTGGTAGATCAAGAAGTACCTGCAAGTAAGCATCTTGTAACACACCTTAGTTTGGAAGATCTAACAGAAGTTATTTCATCCTATTTTAACATTACTGTTCAAGAGATAAGAGAAAGACAATATAGATCTTTGCCCCGCAGAGTGGCAATATACCTTGCAAGGAAATATACAGGTATTTCACTAAAGGAACTTGGTCATTACTTTGGGATAGGTTATACAGCCATATCCGAGACTACAAGAGCTGTAAAGATGCATAGGAGAGCCCAAAAATCTATTGAGGAGATAAGAGAACTAATATTACAACAATATGAAATTTGAAGACCTGACCCTATGTTCCCCATTATCCGAAAGCACAACTGGTTTTGAATTATCGCTCCAGAAACTAACAGATGCTTGATAATATTCATACCACCTATCTATTTCGTAACTTCTACCCTTATAGAAGTCTGAGGATAGTCCGCAATTATTCTTGAAAGTAGAGTAGAACCAGGTACTTATCCAATATCCCCAGTCAGGTTCACCTACATCTTTTATTGCTCCTCTGCCAATTCCTGTGCTAAGGCTATAAAATGGGCCTATATTGAAAAATCTGGGTCCTACACCCAGAGAATAGTTTGTACGTCCTTTCCAAGGGGCATAGCCAATTCTATCAATATTAAAATTCTCATCATAGTTCTCGTACTTACTTTGTACAATGAACTTTCTTGCATTCCAGTCAAGTTTTAAAAGCTCTGCGTATCCTCTTTCTTTAGCAACCTGTGACATAATCTGTATCTCTCGGGTTCTAAATGTGCCATCTATACCTAATACACCTTGAGTGTTATCTTCATTTCTTGCTTCAGAATAAAGAACTCCGATATCAGAATTTTCAAGCACTCCAAGTTTTATCCTTCCAACAGAATAGAGACCTTTAGGTTCAGTTGAAGCCTCATCTGTATATGCGGAAAGAAATCCAAATTTAAGCCTTTGATAAGAGCCAGTATATTTTACGCCACCTATTATGGAGACTTCTTTGCCTGTATATAGTCTTTTTCCAATCCTGCGGGAATAAAACAGTTTAATAGGAGTATCAAACATTTCTCTTTCTTCAATAAAGAAAGGTCTACGTTCATTAAGATAGATTTCGTATTTTGAAAGATTTATAGTATAAGGATCTGCCTCGATCTGTGCAAAATCAGGACATGCAGTTAACGTAAGACGGGAAGAAGATGTAATCCCCCATTTAATATCAAGCCCTATTTCAGGACCGATAGCATCGTTCTCAACCCTTCCAAGAGCCGAACAACCCTTATATCCACCTTCTCTGGCTCATTATCAAAACGTTGAAAAATAATAAATATGTCCTCTTCGTTATACCCTATATAAACTTTTGTTGTTTCTGTGACATCTTTTTCTTCATTAGGGAACCATTGATTGGCTGTGTAGATGGGATTAATCGAATTCCAGCTATCTTCGATATGTCCGTCTATAATGGGTGCTTCGCGTAGACTTATTATTTTTATCTCCTCAGCAAGGTTAAGCATCAAGAGTATGAATAACGAGCTCATCACTTTCCTCCAAATACTGTATACACATTCTATTTTTCTCCAGAGATTTCATAAACTTAATCAGGCCAAAGATGGTAGGAAATCGATCTTTCAACCACTTTTTGACAATTTTTTCGATAAGGTAGCTTTGCCCCAAGATTTTTGAGGTTAGCCCTATTCTTCGTAAGAAAATTAGAGGAATAATGGCAATTAATAGAAGCTATACTCTCCTTTCTTTTTGACAAACTTTATGGAATAATGAAATGTTATAGATCCAATTAGGGTGATTATCAATGTATAGAATATAAGATTGGCAAAACAAAACCAAAAATTGACGCCACTTTGTAGATTGTTAAGTGTTCTTATTCCCCAAGTCATAGGCAACACTTTCGAAAAAGACTGTAACAAAGATGGCATACTCTCCCAAGGGATAACTATTCCCGAGAAAAATAGAACAAGATACTCCAAAATGGAACTTATGGCACCTACTCGTTTGAAAATTAATCCCAAAGATGCCATGAAAAGTCCAAATCCGTAAAGGGCAATAATGGTCAAGACAGCTATAATTAGTGCCATTGTAGATACTCTCCAAGATGAAAATAAAAGCCATGTTTTAGGCTGGAAAATTATGTAGAGAATACCTCCTATTAAGATAGCTCGACACAGGGTAAATAGGAAATTTACAATGAACCTTGCAATTAGTATACAAACAACCGGAGTCTTAGTTATTGATATCCGCTCCAATGTCCCAAGGTATCGCTCTTCTGTTAGATGTTCTGTTGCATCAGATAGTGCAGATGATGCAAAAAGCCATAATAGAAGTCCCATAAAAGCCACTTCGGATCCAGTTTCAACAAATAAAGACTTAGTTGCCCAGTAAATACCTCCTAAGAAAATAGAGGTAGCAGCTATGCCAACGATATAGTTGAACAGGTATCGTTTTATATCAAAATAGAACTTAAAAATCTCTGTTCTAATTACCCTTAGCATAGTATAACTCCTTGAATATCGCCTCGAAATCCGAATCTTTCTTCTCTATATTTAGAAATTCAGAATTAGAGACGAGAAAAGAGAACAGTTCTTTTTGACTCGGTAGGGATAAATGTACTTTTAGCGTGCTATTCGACAACTCTTGAAATTGAATATTCTCTCTCTGGAGTTTTTTCTGTACTTCAATAGAATTTCTTAAATATAGAACGAACTCTTTTCTGTTGTCCATGTTTTTTTATATCTTCTGTATTGCCTTCTATAACTATTTTACCTTCCTTCATCCATAATACTCTACTGGTGACCCTTTCAAGGAACTCCATTCTGTGACTCGCAACTATAAATGTCTTCTGACTCTCACCGACCCACTCTTTTATGAAATCTATTAATTCTTCAGCGGCAACTACATCAAGTCCAGAGAGTGGTTCATCAAGAAATATTATTTCCGGATCATTTATAAAACAGGTAGCAATAGCAAGCTTCTTCTTCATTCCAGATGAATATGTAAATACATATCTATCTTTAACATCGTAAAGACCCATCCTTTTCAAAAGGTTGTAGCTCCGCTTTTTCGCAATCGAAGTCGGTATTTGGTTCAAATAAGCAAAATAAAGAAGATTAGCCTCACCAGTTAGATAGTGATATACATTTTGCATACTTTCCAACAGAAAAGAGAAGCGCCCTCTCATAATTTCGGGATGCTTCACAAGTGATACTCCCCGGTACAAGATTTCCCCCTCATCTGGGATTAGTAGAGTTGCAATTTGTTTTATTAGAGTGGTCTTACCTGCTCCATTGGGGCCCAATATTCCCAATATCTCTCCCTCATCAAGAGAAAAGGAAATACTATCATTCGCTTTTACTCGAGATTTGCCTTTCTGGTAAACCTTTGTTAGATTGTGTATATCAAGTAACATTCTTTTGCCTTTCATTCTTTACCGAATCCTAAATAGGTTCTATATTTCTACTTTAACTTTTTTATCTTTAATCCTGACTTCCGCACTTAAAATCTTCAAATGGCGAAATAATAGCAAACTATATCTCTTTATTAAAAATGTGTGACCGAATTTTATGCTCTCTAACCTCAGTAATATCAGCAAACCTTGAATCTATATGCAATTTTTTGGAGGTGTTACTTTTTCTCTCCCCAATATCCGTTCATAAATACTCATCTTTATAGGCAACCAAATATTCTCGTAAAAGTCCTTTGGGCATGCTCTTTCAAATGGGTTACCAGTTTCAACATACGCTTTGTAAAAACACCCTCCAGTACACAAGGGGACAAAAGGACATTTTTCTTCTAAGCATCTTTCTACCTTTTTGTCTCCGCTGAATAAAAATTCCACATAGTTTGAATTCAACCCATTTCTTATATCCCCGATCTTTCCTTCATCATATCCCACAAAAGAGTAATAATTGTATAAAGACCCATCCGGACCGATGATAAAAGTGTCCGCAACTTTCGCATCACATAAACCAAACTCGGATTTATGAGCTTGTAGAAGAAATTTGGGGTCGTCTATTACTTCCACTAAATCCACCCACACTTCTTTTAGAAGCTGTACTCTGTCCTTTAAAGTCTGGCTAACGAATTTTTTACTCCATTCAGATTTAGAAGGAGAGGGATCAACCAAGCCTGGTATAAAAAGCACATTCTTTTTCGAAAGAATGCCTTTCGTCTTCAAAAAATTGATGAATGGTTTCAATTTGGAAAAATTGTCTTTGTCAATATTACTCCTGATCATCACCTGGAGAGGTAAATTTATCATTTGAAGCATATTATTATAGACTACATCAAACAAAAGATCCTTTTTCTCCCTTGAAAGGTCTTCTCGCATCGTGAACTTCCTTCACGCCATCTATAGTAATTTGCACTTGCTTCAATCCATTTTTAACCATGTACTGAGCGAACTCTTTATCCCATAAGGAACCATTAGTTATAATTGAAAAAGAAAACTTGATCTTGTTCGCATTAGTCCATTTTTTCAAAGCCTCAATATAGTCTTTCAAACGTTCTTTCTTAAGAAGAGGCTCTCCTCCATAGAAGACAATTCCAAGTGATGGGAATTTGTATGTACTCCAAAATTTCTCTATCCACGCTACAAGCAATTGAGGTTTTATTACATCTTCCCTTACTTGTTCTAACCTTTTGAGATCTTCAAAACAATATTTACATGCAAAATTACATTTGTAGGTAGGTATCACAACCAACTGAACATGGTTGAGGACAGAGCGCTACTTAATATTATGATGTAATCGCCAGAAGGTAGCATCCTCATTTTCTTCTTTTTCTCTATAGACAACAAAGCCATTCTCTATTAACCTTTTTAACAAGCCTGCATCAAGATGATCTAACATCCCTTTCCGTATTTTTTCAAAATGTTCCTTTTCTATAATAATTCCAGCAGCAGTTAACGTATTTAATAATGCTACTTTTTCCTTTATTGGATGGCCCACATTCCATTGAGAATATTTATATTTCTCCATGTCCTCTCCTTTCGTTTTATTTACCCCCAACCGCACACAATACTTCACCATTTGTGCGATTGGGGGATACTAATTCTGCTGTGTGACTGCGTAGGCCACTTTGCGCCTATATTAACTCACCTTACATCTGCTTTGTCCTCCACATGGATACCTGTTTGGGCAACCAGTACCAGTCTTTCCACATTCTTCAATAATTACAGCAGTCACATCTTCCCTTTTCATAGTAGCTTCCTCAATAAGCATCTTTCTCACCTCCTTCCATAAATTTTATGGTTAGTATTAAACACAAATTACTTAACTCAAAGAACACAAATCCTCTGGGATAGAAAAAGTTTATCTCTTTTTAAGCACAATCATAATAACTACCTCCTCTCGTCTCGTTATTTTTACTATATTCTAACCTCTGCTAAATTAAATAAATGTCAAGACTTTTTTTGAAAAATTTTCTTTTCCTTATTAGAGACCGTAAACATAGATTCGGCAGGTGAATTAGTCTAATATAAGGTAACTGATTATAAATAAAGGCATTACCGCAAAGCAAAACCTGCTAAATTTTAACAAAAAAGAGACGATTTTCTATAAGAAATTGCTTGCAAAATACCCTCCTTTGTGGTATAATAGAGATATGAAAATTGATAAAACCCCAACGGAGGTAAAAATGCAAGTTTATTATAACACAAAAAGGAAGGAAAGTCAAGTAAAAAAGATGCTCTTGTTACGCAACACTCAAAACGAGACGTTTGGGAACATTAAAATGAGACATTCATCATTTTATAAGAAATAGCTCGCATTTACATAACTTTTCCCATATATTATAAATTTCACCATTATAACAAAAACGAAGGTGGTTATTGCTTTCAATTACTGTCTATTCCTGCATTTCGGGGCATACCCTCTCATTTTTTTCTTCGCCCTTTCCTAGTCCCCTTAAAGGTGTAGTAAAAATACGCAAATCGTTATTTAGCTACCGTTCGCATTTTTCACCCCCTTACGGAACAGAGGCTGTTTAACATTTGTAGATACCCATTTGTTAAGATTCTATGGATACCCACAAAATGCTATCACCTCCTCTTTTTTCTTGACATGTCTTTCTCTCCACACAAAAAGTAAGTTTTAGTAAAACGATGAGTTTATTAATTGTCTTGGAGGATAGATGGTAACTGATTCTTTACTGGAGAAGGTGCTTGTCAAAGCATTATCAGTCGGCGCTGATTTTGCAGAAATCTTCATTGAGGATTCTTATAATTCCTCAATTCAACTTCTGGATAGTCAGGTAAAACGGATGATAGAGGGCTCTGATTTCGGTGCAGGGATCAGGGTTTTTTATGGCACAAAGGTTATTTACGCACATACGAGTGACCTCTCGGAAAAATCTTTATTGACCGCGGCAGAAGTCGCGAGTAAAGCCTCTACCGGGAAGAATGCTATAAAAAATATTAGCCTAACTCCCACTCATTTTGAATCACTTCATAAGATTAGGATTCCGTTTGAGAAGATTGCAAAGGGAGAGAAGCTTGAGTTCATACGAGAAATTGATCATGCCTCACGGAATTACTCTGACCTGATTTCACAGGTGAATATCAGCCTTATGGAAAATACCAAAAATATTCAAATTGCAAATAGTGAAGGTCTAAAAACCGAGGATTCACGGACCTATACTAGAGTTGGTGTGACTTCAATTGCTCAAAAAGATAATGAAATGCAAACAGGTAGTGAATCACTCGGTGCGCACAAGGGATATGAATTTATTGAGGAACTTAACCCAAAAGAGTTAGGTGAAAAGGCTGCTGAACAGGCGGTAAAGATGCTTTTGGCTGATTACGCCCCAGCCGGGAAATTCCCCGTCATCATTGGAAATGGTTTTGGTGGCGTTATCTTTCACGAAGCATGTGGCCATGCCTTAGAAACGACCAGTGTAGCAAAGGGCGCATCTGTGTTTGCTGATAAATTGGGAAAGCAGATTGCAAATACCTGTGTTACTGCAATAGACGACGGCACTATACCAAACTCGTGGGGCTCAACCACAATTGATGATGAAGGGAATCCAACTCAAAAAACGACCCTGATTGAAAAAGGAATTCTTAAATCCTTTATGATAGATAGAATGGGTGGTATAAAAATCGGTATGAGGTCCACTGGCAGCGGGCGAAGACAATCGTATAAATTTGCCCCTACATCGCGAATGAGGAACACCTATATTGCCGCGGGAGAGGATTCTTTTGAGGATATGCTCGCATCCATTGATTTTGGTATCTATGCCAAAAAAATGAGTGGAGGATCTGTGCAACCAGGCACCGGAGACTTCAATTTTGCAGTAGCAGAAGGCTATCTAATTGAAAATGGGAAAGTAACGAAGCCGGTCCGAGGCGCTACATTGATAGGAAACGGAGCTAAGATACTTTTCAACATCAGTATGGTTAGTTCCGATCTGAAGTTAGCAGAAGGTACCTGTGGGTCTATAAGCGGAGAGGTACCTGTTTGTGTGGGACAACCAACTATAAAAGTTGATGAAATCATTGTCGGAGGCAGGAAGGAGAGATAAAATGTTTGAAAACGAATTTGAGCAAATATTTACATTAGCAAAAAAGAAAAATATCAACGAGTTTGATGTTTACCTGAATAAAGAAAAATTTTTTACATCCTTCTCTTTTCGGGGAGATGTAGATAAATTCGATTATAAAGACTCAATCGGGATTGGAGTGCGCGTAATTGTTAACAGTCGTAGTGGATATGGC
>JBNGDW010000037.1:0-14456 GCA_049975325.1 Cloacimonadia bacterium
GCCAATACTTGTTTTCGGTGCAATCTTTTTGCCAATTATCTTCCTTGCAGAATGGTTGACAGTTTATAAGGTATTGGCGCTTCTTGCCGGATTTTTGAGTCTGCCATTTCTGGTAGGCATTAACAAGAAAGATATGTTGTTTCTAAAAGAGAAATTTATATGAATCTGAAAATCGGTCTTACAAAAGAAAAGCCAGGCTGGGAAATTGTATTAGGGCAGGAAGGTATCCCAAACAAGGTTGTATCCAAGTCTGAAATTAAACCAGATGAAATCTCTGCCCTAATTGTAAACGGGCTTGAATATAATGGGTTAAAAGAAATTATCCTAGACTATGTAAGAGCTGGTGGAGCTGTGCTGGTAGACTCGGCAGCATCCTCTGACTTATTAAATATCAAACCTAAAAAGAAAAGGGTACGCTACCTGATTTCTGACCCAGATTCTATATATTCAGATATTGGCCTTTTAGATATTAACCAGAGCCTGAAATTGCTTCCAGTTAAAAAGGCAATATCTTTAGATAATGGACTTCAAATAAAGCTTATAAATGTATGCAAAGGCAGCATTATAGTACTTCCCTTTGACATTAATGAGGCAATATTAGACATCTCAGTTACTCGTCTCAAGTTCTATCCTCCAGGCAGCAGGGAATTCCCTTCAGAAAGAGTTGCAAGAATATCTAAAGGGAGAATAAGAAGAATTGTCAGAATCTCTTTAGAATTTCTGCACCATTCTCGTCATTTGCCTTTTATTAAACTTTGGTATTATCCAGATGGGGCTATGAATGTGTTTTTGTTTAGGGTTGATACTGATTTCTGCCGCCTATCAGAAGTAAAAGAACTCTACCAAGTGTGTAAAAAAAATTCTATATCTGGGTCATGGTTTATTGAGACAAAATCGGCTGAGACATGGATTCATAAATTTAGAGAAATGGAAGATCAAGAAATAGGATTGCATAGTTATTGGCATCAGGTTTTCAAAGATTATCAAACAAATTATAGCAATATACGCATGGGCTTGGATTTGCTTGACAGAGTTGACCTTAAGCCGGATGGTTTTGCCGCTCCATTTGGAGAATGGAACGAGAGTCTTGGCAGAGCTGTCGAAAAGGCTGGGTTTATCTATTCGTCTGAGTTTTGTCTTAATTATGACGATCTGCCGTTTTACCCATACATTAAAACTGGATTTTCAAAGGTCTTGCAAATACCCATCCATCCAATAGGTATAGGACGGTTAGCTCGCTCTCATTTCTCTGAATCAGAAATGTGGAAATATTTTAGATATATATTAGACAGTAAAATTAGACTTAATGAACCAATAATATTATATTATCATCCTTCTAGTAAGCATGTTATGGTTCTTGATAGAATATTCAAATATATGAGCAGTGATGTTATTTTGAAAATGAGTTTTTATGAGTTTGCCAAATGGTGGGAGAAAAGGGCAAGGTTACAAATAAATGCCCGTATAGAAGCAAATAATATCTTGATTGATAAATGGTCAGAATTTCCCGCATCGGTTTGGTTAAAAGTCTCTTCTCTACAGGGTTCATTTATTACTCCTTTAAAATCAAAAATTGACATAGGAAAAGCAGGTTGGGAAAAAGAAAAGACCAAGTTAGGCCCAGCACACGATGCGTCTAAATTAAGAAGATTTCACTGGCGCGACCTACTTTATGACCTTGAGAGCATAAGGGCTAAATATGAAACACTGCCTAAAGGTAAGAATATTATAAAATTTGGTGCCAGATGAAGAAGATAGCCATAATTTTCGGCACGAGGCCAGAAGCGATAAAGATGGTTCCTATAATTAAACTCCTGGAGGGTGAATATAGAAACTCGTTTACCTACAGATTAATTTCAACAGGTCAACATGACACTATGCTGAGGCAGGTTTTGGATTTTTTCCAGATCAGACCAGATTATACCCTTAACCTAATGACTGAAGATCAGAAACTATCAGAATTAACTGCTAATTGTCTCTCGTCTATGGAAAAAATATTGAAAAAGGAAAACCCAGATCTCGTATTAGTTCAGGGAGATACAGCCACCACTCTCGCATCTGCTATATCTGCCTTTTATAATAGAATATCAATTGGCCATATTGAAGCAGGTCTTAGGACATACGATAAATATCAACCATTTCCTGAAGAGAGTAATAGACGCGTTGTGGATGCACTTTCTGATTTCTGCTTTGCACCTACAGAAAGCAATAGAGAAAATTTACTTAATGAAAGTATACCCGGAGATAAAATATTTGTTACAGGGAATACTGTAATTGATACCTTGCTTTTGATAAAAAAGCAATACAAGGATAGACTGAATGTCCAATTTAAATCATTTAATCTTGAAAATGAAAAGATTATTCTGGTGACAGCTCACAGGAGAGAGAATTTTGGAGAAAATATCAAAAATATTTGCAAGGCTTTAGTTAAAATAGCTCAGGTGTTTACAGAACACACCATTGTATACCCTGTCCACGAAAATCCGAATATAAAAAATGTAGTTACTTCTATGCTTGCGGGCAAAAGCAACATCCGTTTGCTGTTACCACTTAACTATATTGAATTCATCTCGCTCCTTGCAAATAGTTACTTAATTTTAACTGATTCGGGTGGTATACAGGAAGAAGCGCCAGTTTTTGGGAAACCTGTACTTGTTATGAGAGAGAAGACGGAGCGAATGGAGGGTATCGATTCCGGGATTGCAAAATTAGTTGGCACTGAGCCTGAAAGGATCTTTTCCAATGTAGAAGAGCTAATAAAAAATAGAAAAGTTTATGATAAAATGGCAAATGGAAGAAACCCCTACGGAGATGGTATGGCTGGTCGAAAAATCCTTGAAGCCTTAAAAAGAAAACTAACTTAATATGAATAGTAGGTCCGATCAGGTTCTTTATATCAAATATTTTTTCCCACCACTTGGAGGTATAGCGCCTATTGGTGGGGTAAAACTCGCAAAATATCTGCTGGGCTTTGAAATTCAACCTATCATTCTAACAGTAAAACCTGTCCACTATTTTGCCTATGATTTTGATCTTCTGGATGAGCTACCTGCGTCTGTACCAGTATATCGCACTGCCAGCCTGGATCTTAATAGACTGCTATATATTGCGAAGAACATAAAACACCTGGCAAAGAGAAATTCTTCTGTTCGCTCAGTCGGTTTTAGTCCTTCTGTCTTTAATGAGAGATTAAAATCATTTATTAGATCTTGTATCCCAATTGACGAAAAGATTGGCTGGCTTCCCTTTTCTCTTGTAAAAGGACTGGAAATCATCAATAAATCAGATGCAAAAGCTATCATTGTATCCATACCACCCTATCATACTGCAATAACCGGTTGGATTCTCCATAAGCTAACTTCACTCCCACTTATTTTGGAATATGCAGATTTATGGACATTAACTCCATATCCTCTTCATAATAATCCCCTTTTTAGGATGTTAGAGGAATGGGCTGAGCAAACTGTATTAAAGGATGCGGCGTATCTTACTGTTACAGCCCCAACAGCAAGGAAGAAGATGCGTCGCAAATATCCTTTTCTGAAGAAAATACCAATTGATGTTTTATTTTATGGTTGGGATAGGGATGATGTGGCTCACCTAAACTTTAGTAAACGATCTGGATCTGCTACCGGCCCCATAAGAATCGGATATGCAGGCACCTTTTCAGGCTATCAAACTCCAAAATATCTCTTAGAAGCATTGGACAGATTGTTAACACAAAAACTTATTAGAAAAGACGAGATTGAGCTGCATTTTATAGGAAATTTTAGTGATGAAATTCAAAAGCTATTTAAAAGAGGCTCAATTCAGGAAATGATACAAATTCACCCTTTTATGCCGCATAAACAGTGTTTAGAATTTTTAACGCAGATGGATTATGTAGCAATTTTCTTGGGAGGCAAAGAAAAAAGCAAAGGTGTTATCCCAGCTAAGTTATATGACTATTTTGCAATTAAAGTGCCCGTTATTGGATTATGCCCCACAGGAAGTGACTTAGCGTATCTTCTTCACAAGCATGGTTTTCCTACTGCAGAATTTGATGATGTTAAAGAAAATATGGAGCTGATAATGAGACTGTTGCAGGAACGACCAAATCGAGTACTCACTGACGAAGAGCTATTACCCTATGAGAGGAATTATATTTACGAAAAATTAGCCATCCGCATCAAAAAGATTATTTCATAAAAAATGAATCAGAAGATACGAGTGCTTCATGTCCAGTTGTTACCTCTTCTTACCGGGGCGCAGAATACGATGTTACATCTCATAAAAAATCTTGATCCTGAAAAATTTGAGTTTTCTGTCGTCTCTGCTCCAGGTAATCCACTTGAAGATAAACTAAAAGAATTGCAAGTATCTCATTATACAATCGCAGAATTGCACCGTAATATCCATATAAAAGATGCGATTGTTTTGTACAAACTCTACCGCCTCTGTCGCTGGGGTAAGTTCGATATTGTTCATACCCATTCTTCAAAGACAGGATTTTTGGGAAGAATTGCAGCAAAACTGGCAGGGATAAGAGGGATTATTCATACTGTTCAGGGATTCCCATTTCATCCTTACCAGAAAAAAGTTGAATTTATTTTCTATAGAATACTTGAAAAGATAGCCACCTATTTTTGTGACAGAATAATCTCTGTTAACAGATATGAATATGAGATGGCAATCAGTTCAAACTTTATACAGAAGAATAAAATTGGATTTATACATAATGCAGTGGAGCCTGTTCCCCTTCATTTCCAAAATCATTCAGAAAATCTTAGAATCAGATCTAAGCTTGGATTTTCTGCTGAGGACATTATTGTAGGCTCTGTCAGCAGATTTACCGTGCCTAAGAATAACCTCATTTTAGTTGATATTGCTTTAAGTATAGTTCAGCAAAATGAAAAGATAAAGTTTATATTTCTTGGAGATGGCAAGGATCTACAAGAAGCTCGAGTCAGGGTGATTGCAGCCAAATGCCATGATAAAATACTTCTCCCTGGATTTCAGCATAATGTTCCGAATTGGCTTAAAATATTTGATATATTTATCCTTTATTCTTCATGGGAAGGGCTGCCGCTTTCTATTTTAGAAGCCATGTCCTTTGGTAAACCAATTATAGCCTCAAATATTAAAGGGAATAATGAACTTGTAGAAAATGGTGTTAATGGTATACTTATAGAAATAGGTGATTATGATGGCGTTAAAAAGGCAATTTTCTGGCTTGCCACCCGGGGTGATATTCGCGAAAAAATGGGAAAGAAAAGCAGCGAAATTGTAAAGGAAAGATTTAGTTTCTCGCGCTTCTTAAAAAAATATGAAGCAGAGTATTATAGGTTATACGAGAGAGGGAAATGACTTATCTGCTTGCTGCAGCCATATCATTTGTTATTACTTTTCTACTGGTTCCTCTGAACAGGAAACTCTCTCTCCGTCTCGGCATTAACGATTTTCCCAGAGAAAGGAGCGTTCATCAGGAAGTAATACCCAAAAGTGGGGGACTATCCCTCTGGCTAGGAATATTATTATCCCAACTAATCCTTACTTTATCTGGCATACAAGAATTTGATAGTTTGTTTATTGGCTTGGTTATAGGTGGTACATTGATACTGATATTAGGCTTACTGGATGATATCTTCGACCTTACTCCCTGGACCAAGATTATTATTGAGACCTGCATTGTACTTTTGATTATCCCCTTTGGGTTTAAAATAGACCTTCTAACAAACCCTTTTAATGAAGCGTTTCATTTATGGTGGGGCTCAATCCCATTTACTATTTTATGGTTTCTGCTTGTTATGAATGCCATCAATCTTCTAGATGGATTAGATGGATTAGCAACAGGTATCGTTATGATAGTATCCCTTGTTGTAGGTTTTGCCAGCATAATATGTTCGCATACTCTTGTGGCATATTTTCTATTCTCTATATTCGGTGCCTGCATTGCTTTTTTACGATATAACTTTTATCCTGCTTCGATATTTTTAGGCGATGCCGGGAGTCTATATTTAGGTTTTATGCTAGCTGCTCTTTCTATTGCTGGTAATAGGCAGTTCAAGGGGGCGACAGCTATGACTATGCTCATACCACTTATTTGTTTAAGTATACCTATAATTGATGCCTTACTCGCCGTGTTTAGACGGGTAAGGCATGCCAGAAGCGTTTTTGAGGCGGATAAGCATCATCTACACCACTGGATGCTCAGGTTAGGTTTTCCATACAAAACTGTGGTCTACTCTGGCTATTTTTTGACAGGACTATTCGGTTTGATTTCTTTAGGCTTTTTACTGGTGGACAGGAGAATATTGTTTATGCTTGTAATAGTCCTGGGGATTATTTTAATTATATTATTCTATAATCTTGCTAAGAAGGAGTTTTTTAGATGAAAAGATTTTGCATTCTTATAACCATTATTGTTTTGAGTTGCTCCATACCCCTTTGGGCTTTTGTGGCAGAAGAGGTCGAACCTACTAACTGGAAAATGCATACGAACACCACCTATATACATGATATAGAATGTAGGGGAGATTCTGTAATTGCAGCTACATGGGGGGGAGTTTCTATCCTCAATATGCAAGATTCGTCTTTTTCAGTCTTAGGAACTATTGATGGATTAACTAAAAACGAAGTGCGTTCGGTTCATTATATCGATAGTATTGACGAATGGTGGTTTGGACTTTTTGGGCCAGAGGCAGGAGTATCTCGGTATCAAGATGGGTCTTTTCTTAAACCATATCAGGAAAATCAGGGAGTGCAGGGAAGTTTCATAAATGTAATTGCTGATAATGGAGAATATATATTCATTGGGTGTGATGAAGGCTTAAGTATGTTCGAAATACAGGAGAGTGGACCCCCAAAGTTCAAAAAAACCTTTAATGCTCCTAAATGGCTCTCAGATAATATGGTGAATTGTATTACTTTTGATGACTCAAATAGAATCTGGATTGGTACCAATGGAGGTATAGATTATACCAAAATCAACTATGACGAAATGATTTCAGATGAAAACTGGCATCATAAAAATTCAAATACGCCTGATTACCCTTTCTCTAGCAACCTCATTACTGATATTGAATATTATAACAATAAAATATTCTTTGGTACTGATGAGGGGATTGCATATATAGATTTTGAAGAGGATTTTTCTTGCTATTCTATATCATCCGAGCTTCCATCTACTAAAAGGAAAATATCTGTCCTGTATATTGCTGATAACAGCACATTATGGGCTGCCTTTGGGAAATGGGAAGAAAACGCCCAGACTTATAGTGATGCAAAAGGATTGGGGAGATATCATCTTCAAAACAATGAGTGGACTTTCTGGGAATCGGAGGATACTCTTGTCTTCTGGAATCAAATCTCTGATATCACTTCAGATCAATACGGTGCCATCTGGATTGGCACATGGGAAGATGGATTATACAAATTTCAGAATGACACATGGACACATTATAAGCCAAATTGCATCAATAGTAACTTAGTTGCACAGCTGATGTTTGATTCTGATTATAATCTGTGGTGCTCGTTTGGTACAAAAATGCCTAGCTCTACTTCACGCGGTGTTAAAGGATTATCGACATTTGATGGAGAAAAGTGGACAAATTACCGAAAAAGAATGAGTAATACAGATCAATATATGTGGTCAGATAGAGGATTTAGAATTTCTGAAGGACCATACGGTCATATCTGGGTTGGTACATGGGCAGATGGATTTGGAATTTTAGATAAAGAGGAGGATGAATGGACAATCTTTAAAGCAAATGAGAATGAATGGATGATGGGAGATCAAGTTTCTATTATTGAGCCGGATAAGAACGGTAATGTCTGGCTTGGTGGATATGCTGGGGTAGGGGCAAGTTTTGAGACAGATGGAGGGGTAACTATACTTTTCCCAGAAGCGGTTAATCAGCTCTTTAGTGCAAGTGGAGACGAGTCGAAAGGAGTCACAGCAGTCCCTCTTCCCGATACATCTTATCACCAGTTTGAAATGAAGAAAAAGTTTAATGACGGTGGGAATCTATATTCTACTATGTGGACTATGTTACTTTATGACACTCAGGCATGGTTTGGTTCATTTCAAGCAGGAGTGCAGTACTGGTATGGATCAGGGTATCCCAACCATAATTCTCCTTCCTGGAATACCCTTAATGAATTTACCACAGAGGGATTAGTCAGTGGTGATTGTTATGATCTTGCTCTTCAACACTCAGATTATGGTGATTATATATTTGCTGCAACCGTAGATGGACTGTATATGTATGATGTATATTACGAACAATGGTATAGATTTGCTTCAGGCGATATCAAGGAATTCTGGTGGGATGGGATTGAATGGAAAGCATGGCTTGCTTATGGATCTGATGATGAAGGGAATCCGGAGCCGAGACTGGGTTCAGGCAGAACCAATCAGATAAACGCCATATTTGTTGACCCACATGGCAGGAAATGGCTGGCAACAGGTGGAGGAGGGATCTCCGTACTTGATTCGGAAAATTACTCCTTTATAAACTTCAATACAGAAAACAGTGATCTATGTAGCGATAATGTACTGTCATTTGCATATAATCCATATTCAGGAGAGCTTTTTACTGGAACCTCAGAAGGACTTGTATCTTTTAATATAGGTGCGAGTCTCAAAGACCCGGAAAAATCAGTGCCTATCAATGAGATGCTCGTGTATCCAAATCCGTTTAAGTCAGAAGAGCATGAATACTTATTTTTGGAATCTAAATCTGGGGATCTGCCTGCAGGGGGAAATACTTTGTACATTTATAATATTGCAGGTGAGTTAGTGGCAGAATTGGATGAATCTGACCGTTTTCGATTTGCTTGGGATGGTAAAAATATGGCTGGGAAGCCTGTGGCAGGGGGAATCTACTTCTATATAGTAGCATCAGAATTTGACGAACAATATCTAACCGGAAAGTTCGCTGTTATTAGGTAAAGATTACGGGAGGGGATTTTTTGGCATTTGGATTAAATGACGCGATTCAATATGTGCCAGGAGTAGGTCCCAAACGCGCGCATTTATTCAAAAAATTGGGCATTACCACAGTTCAGGATTTATTGTTTCATTTCCCTCGTGATTATATAAACAAGGCAACTGATAAGAGTATATCTGAACTAAAAATCAGTGAGAGTGCAAGCATTCGGGCGAAAATCGTAGAGGTCAAAAAGACACCCGGCAAGCATGGGAAATCACATCTTGAGATTATCCTCTACGATGGTAGCGGATATTTGACCTGTATCTGGTTCTCCACAACTCGATGGCTCGAAAATCAGTTCCGAGTAGGTACGGAAGTAATTGTCATGGGTTCTATAAAATACTATTTCAATAGGCTCTGCATGATTCATCCGGATTTTGAGCTTGTCGCTGAAAGTGGAAAAGGAAGTTTTTGGGCGGAAAGAAACTTATTACCAGTATATCCACTAACCGAAAAGTTGAGCAATAAACTCATTCGCAATATTGTCTATACCATATTTACAAAAGGCTTTCAGATCAGGGAGACCCTTCCTCCATATATAAGAGAAGATCAAGGCCTCCTTGACCTGTATAATGCTTTAAGGAAAATTCATATACCTGATTCTGATGCGGATATAAAAATGGCAAGAGGACGATTTATCTTTGAAGAGTTCTTTTATCTCCAGCTCATGCTTGCTCGCAAGAAAGTATATTGGCATAAAAGAAATGGATACGCACTAAAAATTCGGCGACTGGTTACCTCTCAATTGAAACAGAAGCTCCCTTTTGAATTTACAAATGCCCAAAAGCATGTTTTGAATGAGATAGTAAAAGATATGAGTTCACCGATTCAAATGAATCGGCTTTTGCAAGGAGATGTTGGCTCCGGGAAAACTATCGTTTCACTTTTTGCTATGCTTTTGGCAGTAGAAAATGGGTTTCAAGCAGCTTTGATGGCGCCAACAGAAGTGCTTGCCACACAACACCTTATTGCACTTAGAGATTTTTTGCAAGGGATTGATGTAAAAATTGGTTTATTGCTTGGAGGAAGTTATCCTGAAAAGGCTGAGATTAAGCAACTTATTTCTAATGGCAAGCTTGATATAGTTGTTGGTACGCATTCTTTAATTCAATCAGATGTGGAGTTTCGTAAACTTGGCTTGGTCGTCATAGATGAGCAGCATCGCTTTGGCGTACTTCAGCGCCAATCATTATCCCAAAAAGGGCAAGCCCCTGATAGGCTTTTTATGAGTGCTACGCCTATTCCGCGTTCTCTTGCTTTAACAATTTATGGTGACCTTGATATAAGTATAATAGACGAACTCCCACCGCAGAGAAAAGAGATTTATACAAATTGGGTCTCATCTGAAAAAAAGCCACAGATCTACGATTTTATGAAAAGGCAAATTTTTCGAGGTAGACAGGCTTATGTTGTATGCCCTTTAGTGGAAGATACTGGAAAGTCTGATTTACACGATGCTACCAGTACTTATGAGGAATTACGGACAGGACCTTTTAAGGTCTTTTCTCTGGGACTATTGCATGGGAAAATGAGTAGCCAGGAAAAAGATACAATAATGCATCAATTTAAGCGAGGAGAAATTGATGTGCTTGTATGCACAACCGTTATCGAGGTGGGTATCGATGTGCCCAATGCCACTATTATGGTGATTGAGCATGCAGAACATTTTGGGCTATCGCAACTTCATCAGCTTCGTGGCAGAGTGGGTAGGGGTGTCCACAAGTCCTATTGTGCCCTGATTGCGTATGAACCATTAAGTGAAGAGGCTTTGATCCGTCTCAATACCATGAAAGCCACGAATGATGGATTCAAAATCGCGGAAATCGATCTTGAGTTACGCGGTCCAGGCGAATTTTTTGGTACTGAACAATCAGGATTTCCCAGATTTAAGATTGCAAATATAGTCAGAGATAGAGATATTCTGGAATCAGCTAGGGAACTCGCCCTCTCAGTAATACAGGAAGATTATAATTTAAGACTTGAAAAGAATAGAGAGTTAAAGGACCAGTATAAAAAAGATTATTTGCAAAGAGAAAAACTGTTTAGCTACTAACTTGCTTTTATTAAAAAGCTACCTCCAACTTTCTGTTTGATTAAAAACCGAGATTTTCCTTTATCAGAAATATTTTTATTCTTCCAGGACTGTTCTGTCTCATTGTAATTACTAAATGTTTGCAAATTCTATCAGGGCTATCGCAATCAGTACAAAAGCCAGATTCAGCACATGGGACATCCTTATTTAGCCTTTTTGCATTAATAGGTGCAGTATAGTCCAGAATGCGTTTCAAAGCCTCCTCACTATCTGAGACAATTTTGTTCATACCCACGAAGAGAAAAACTTTTTGGGGTCCAAAAGTAATTGCGGCTACTCGGTTTCCATGTCCATCGATGTTGGCCAGCTCTCCTTCCAAAGTTATAGCATTGCTACTTGCAAGAAAATAGTCGGCAAGAAGTGTTTGCCGGCGTAATTCCATCTTTTCTTCAGGTGAAAGCTCCTCTGTGTAAGGATTAATAATTTTATAATCATTTTTTATAAGGTAATCATATAAGCCAATCTCTCGGACGGTGGTAGACCCTCCCAATCCTACCGTTGCCTTTTTGTCTATCTGCTTGATGGCACTTTTTAGACACTCTTCCTTTGATGAGCAGACTTCTACCAGAAATCCATTCTCCTTAAGAGCGTTTTTGGCAGATTCTAATGTAATGTTATTATGCCATTCCACAAATTTAGACATCGCTTCTCCTTCGTTTAGTTTTTTGGTGCAAATTTCATAATAAAATATATAATAATTTTTGCTATTGAAAAATAATTTTGGTTAGCAGTGGACAAAATGTTTATACCAGATTCGTGCAAAAAATTTGATTTTTCTGGAGGTAGAAACGACCTTTCAAAAAGGTCGTTTCCAGGGGAGCCAGAGGATTATATTAAATTTTTACAAAGAAATTATTTTAAAATATTGACAGAAAATCTTTCCTCCCAAAACATCTTGACAGAAAACATAGGAGGAATTTATGCCTATAATAAAGCCTTTTAAAGGATTGCGTCCCGCGGTAGAGGTCGCCGAAAAGGTTGCGGCTCCACCATACGATGTTCTTGATTCCGAAGAAGCACGTGCTCTTATAAAAAATAACCCGTATAGCTTTCTTCATATTTCAAAACCAGAAGTAGACCTGCCACCAGATATCGATCTGTATGATGAAAAAGTGTACAAAAAAGGTAGAGAAAATCTCCTCAAGTTTATAAATCAGGATATACTTATTCAAGATAAAAAACCTTCTTTTTACCTATATAGACTTATAATGGGTAATCATACAGAGATAGGTATCGTTGCCTGTGTATCTGTAGAAGAATACAAAAAAGGGAAAATTAAAATTCACGAACATACTCGCGAAGAAAAAGAGATTGACAGGGCAACCCATGTAGATGTATTGAATGCAAATACTGGTCCTGTTCTGTTAACCTATAAATCTGAGGAGGCAATAAATAAGTTAGTTGACAAGTTCGTCCAGACTCGATCTCCTCTCTACGACTTTATTTGCGATGATGGTGTGAGACACACTCTATGGAGGACAGAGGATGAAGAGTTTATTGCCCCACTTCAAAACGAGTTTTCCCGTGTCGATTATTTCTATGTAGCAGATGGACACCATCGTTCTGCTGCTGCGGCTCGTGTACAAGAGATGCGGATGAAGAATAATCCCAATCATACTGGAGAGGAGGAGTATAACTATTTTCTCTCTGTAATATTCCCTCATAATCAGATGTATGTAATGGAATATAACCGTGTTGTAAAAGACCTTAATGGCTTATCAAAGGATGAATTTCTAGAGAGAATTTCTGAAAAATTCGATATCTCTACTCAAGAGGGTACATATAAGCCTACTTCAAAGCACACATTTGGTATGTATGTTGACAGTACATGGTACAGACTGGTAGCAAAGGAGCAAGTTTTGCATTCTGACGACCCTGTAGATTCCCTTGATATAAGCATTCTTCATAAAAATATTATAGAACCTATTCTTGGTATCACTAACCCTCGCAAGGATAAACGTATTAATTTTGTGGGTGGAATTAGAGGACTGAAAGAGCTGGAACGGTTGGTGGACACCAGGGAATATGCTCTTGCTTTTGCGCTGTATCCAACTTCAATAGAAGAGCTTATGAAAGTGGCTGATGCGAATAAAGTTATGCCTCCAAAATCAACATGGTTTGAACCAAAACTACGAAGCGGTCTTGTCATACATTTATTAGATTAAATTACTAAATAATTTGTGGAGTGTCCCTTGATCCCTGTGTATTGTGGAGGATAGATGAATAATAAGGTCTCATTTGCAGGTCGCAATCTCTATGACCTGGATGATTATTCTCCTGAAGAAATAGAGATAATCTTTCAGACCGCTAAGGTAATGAAGGAAATTAATAAGCGGGAATACAAGAAAATTCCTACCTTACGGGGTAAAACTATTGCGAGTCTGTTTTTCGAGGATAGCACCCGTACTCGCATCTCATTTGAACTTGCTGCTCAGAGGTTGAGCGCTGATGTTGTTGGATTTTCTGCTAAGGGGTCATCCTTGAGCAAAGGCGAGAGTCTGCAAGATACAGTATATACCCTTAACGCTCTGGGAATAGATTTGTACATCATTCGGCATAGTTGTCCAGGAGTACCCCGACTTGTCCATAAGTATTCCCAAAAACCAGTGATAAATGCGGGTGATGGCAGACATGCACATCCCACGCAAGCCCTTCTTGATATGTTCAGTATTTGGGAGAAAAAAGGATCACTGAAAGGGCTTAAGATAGTTATAGTTGGTGACATACTTCACTCACGAGTCGTAAGATCAAATCTTATTGGGATGGTAAAAATGGGTGCCAATGTCACAGTATGCGGTCCCCGTACTCTTATGCCCCCCAAGATCGAAGAAGTTTATGGTGCCAAGTGTAAATATGATTTTCGCGAAGCAATTGAAGACGCTGATATCGTTATGTGCTTACGAATGCAGCTCGAAAGGCAGGCAGAAGGGCTTTTCCCAAGTCTGGGAGAATACGCTAAACAGTATGGTATGAGCAAAAAGATGCTGGAATACGCCAAAGAAGATGTGCTTGTTATGCATCCGGGGCCCCTGAATCGCGGAGTGGAGATACTTCCCGAAGTTGCCGATAGCCCCCATAGTATAATTATTGAGCAAGTTACCAACGGAGTTGCAATCCGAATGGCTCTTTTATTCCTGATATTAAGTGGAAAGGTTCTCTAATTCGTTGTCTACGAAAGGAGCGGCACTATGATTTTACTAAAGAATGGCTTGGTATATCTAAGCAAAGAGAAAAAAATCGAAAAGAGGGATATCCTCATCGCTGGGAAAGCTATTAAAAAAATAGCGGCAAATATAACCCATCCTGATACCCAAACTATCGATTGTACAGGTAAATATATCTTTCCTGGCTTTGTTGACTTGCACTGTCACCTTCGAGACCCAGGTTATACA
>JBNGDW010000038.1:0-14014 GCA_049975325.1 Cloacimonadia bacterium
CCCAAAACTCAAAAAAATCATGTGCCAACTTGATAGACTGCCAATAATCATGACATTTAAAAAACTTCCTTGACTCTGCATCAAGACTGCGATAGAAAGCAATGGTGCGCCTATCTTCCCGTAAAATTGGCATAGATACCTGGAACAGGGATCTCTTCCATTCCTCCATTGTCATGAATTCTGCTGGGGTAAAATCCCATCCTTTTTGATATAGATGAATAAATTGCTTTTTACTTGCCTGCGTTGGAAAAACAAACAAGATTGGGGTACCTCTGTTTTCCTCCAGCACCCTTTTATGTAGATTTTCTTTAAACGAAACAAATTTAAACTGTATCATATAATCTCAATGGTATTATTTTTAAGCCCAAACCACAAAACTTAGAAGAGTCAAATACTTCAGGTCCGAGATATTTCACCAAGCAATCAGATTCACAAAGATTTTATTATGCTCTACAACTTATGGGGTAAAATTTTACCTTGATACGCTTCTTTTTTATCTCTGGCTCCTGGTATTTAATGCAACAGATGGGGAAATAATGTTTGACCATTTACCACATCTATCGCCCCAGTAGCTTATCACCTTACCTTGAATGGAGGCTTTAACTACCTCACAATGGTTTGGGCAGCCATCACAGTGGAAAGAAGTGCAACTTATATCCTGATGAGCGATATTCCAGCCACGAAACCTTGATGGTTTATGGTCTTCAGCCCGCAAATCTTTCACTCCCAATGCAACACCGAAGGCTCCCATAACGGTACTATATTCAGGAATAATAATTTTTTGATGCAGTTCCTGTTCAAATGCCCATTTCATTCCTTCATTTTTACTTACTCCACCCTGAAATACAATAGGCGGTTTGATGTTTTTTCCATGTGCAACCGAGGATAAATAATTTCTCGCCAACCCATGGCAAAGTCCGGCTACAATATCTTCTATTTTATGTCCTATCTGCTGCTTATGAATCATATCTGACTCAGCAAAAACCGTACAGCGAGAGGCAATTGTGGTCGGATTTTGGGATTGAAGGGCAAGGTTACCAAACTGCTCGATAGAGATTCGAAGCCGAGCAGCCTGATTATCTAGGAAACTCCCTGTTCCAGCCGCACAGATAGTATTCATACCAAAATCAACTACAACTCCATCTTCCAGTATAATAATTTTGGAATCCTGCCCCCCAATCTCAATAACTGTCTGCACCTCAGGCACAAAGAATCGAGCACCCATTGCATGGGCTGTTATTTCATTCTTAATTAAATCCGCTCCAACAATAGCGCCAGCAAGATGTCTTCCAGAGCCCGTTGTCCCTACTCCTTTTACTGTCACATCGGAATCAATTACTTCTTTAATCTGACGCATCCCATCTTTTACTGCCTTTATTGGATTACCTTCAGTCCATAAATAAAGTGAACTGAGAATCTGGCTCTGTTCATCAATTAATACCAGATTGGTAGAGATTGAGCCGACATCAATGCCGAGATATGTGTTCATGTTGACTCTCAAAATGATTCATTACCACATCAGCAAAGGCTTCAAGCCTTGTATTTACACCTGCATTGCCTGTCTGTTCATCAAAAGAAAGAGAAAGAAATGGGATACCTGACTCCAGGTGAATATGTTCCAGAATTGGCCTTACAGTAGTTTCTGGCATACAGGCAAAAGGAGCAAGCTGGACGACCCCATAAAAGCCCTCCTCAACAGCTGTCACCATCTCAGCAACAGCATCTTTCCCATGTCCTCCCACTGTGTGTTTCAGATAAGGTGCGGTCTTTTTTTGGAGAGATAATCTCGTCCAGGGGAAAAGTCCATGCTCGATAAAATATGATAGGTTTAGTCCTCTATGGACCTCTATGCCCAGCCTGCCCAGTTTTTTTTCTATATCAAAATTAACAGCATTGTCAACTACGGTATAGATTTCGCCGAACACACTTACCTTTGGAACAGGCTTGTCCTTGTAAATTGATATGCGAGAGAGCATTTCTCTTGCCTGCTTTCTTAGAACTTTTAGAGCCTTTAGATCCTTAATCTTGCCAAGTCTGTCTAATATTTGATCAACGACCTTATCTGTCTCACCTGGGTTGATCTCTCTTGGCCTTAGATAGGCAGCTTTTTTCTCTACTTTCTCTATAATCACAACCTGTAGAGAAGCAAAGCGAAATGCACTGACGATTTTCGCTAAAGTGATTTTTGTATCTTCAATGCTTCGCATCTGGTGGAAGAAATTCTTTAGATTAAAATTTATTACTTTAATAGGAGCATCCCCTTTTCTTCTAAAAAATTCATCCGATAGAACTTTCTGTTGAACAACCCCATAATAGCGAAAGCGGCAAATCCCATAGATATTCTCAAACATAAATATAGTATCAGCACCCCTGCGAATTGCGGAAAGATAGTTGCCAAGGTTCACTTTTAAGGGAAAGCAGTATAGTTCCGGAGCAATACGAACCCCATCGGAAATAGTTCTATCACTTGTCGGCTCTGGCGGAATAACCTCCAGCCCGAGTTTCTCAATAAATCTTTGAAAAACTATACTATATGGTCCCCAGCGAGGGAATGTTACTTTCATAGTATATTCATTTTAATGTATCCACAAATGCTTCCAATCGAGTTTGCAATCCGGCCTCCCCAGAATGCTCATCAATTATAATATAAAGAAATGGGATTTTATGCATCTTAAATTCTCGTTCAACAAATTCTTTTAAAACCGCATCACATCCACAAGGAAAGGAAGAGACCTCCACCGCACCAGCCAAGTCAAAATTAAGTGCATATCTTATCTCCCTCATAATTTCATCTGCAAACTCCCAATGCCAATAAGGCAATAGGCTATTATTATCGCTATCTTTATGAAAAGTATCTATTGCGCTGGCAGGTAGAGTGTCTACGCATAGAGGTGTTGTACCCAACTCTTCAAGTCTTTTCCGCGATTCCATATTCACAAAATCATCATAAAGATTATATGGATGGCTCACCAGGGCTATCTTCCTATCTGAAGAGTATATTTTCTTTTCTGTCTCTCTCTTCCTTATCTGCTTCTCCTTCTCAACAGTCTCTAATCCTCTTTGTACTGCATCTCTAATCTTCGATTTTTTAAACTTAAATTCACAAAATGTTTTAGTGACAATTTGACTTATTTGTTTCTTGCTTAAATCCACCCAGGGAGCAATAATTGGGGTTGTTACGAAAAGTTTTGCAAGATCAGGGAGCGCAAAAAGTTTAGGACAATATTCCAGTCCATCTTCTCTCCTTATAAGCCTAGGCACAAAGATAAAATCCACCTTCTGATCAAGCCAGAGAATATGACCCCAGAAGACCTTACAAGCAAAGCAATTCTCCTGATCAGATATCCTCACTCCTTGAGCAACAATATCCCTATTAGTTACTGGAGAAAGAATCACTTCGTAACCCAGTTCTTCAAGCAGGGCTTTCCAGAACTCGCCTAAAGGTTCTTTCCAGTATACTAAAGCACGCGGTATACCTACTACTGCTTTACTCATAACTTGAAGCCTTAATAAAGTAAATCAAGTTATTATCATTACATTGAACATTTTAATGTAAAAGTCAAATTTTATTTGGTCAATGGGGAAAAATCTGTTGATAAGTTTCCTGAAATTTGTCTTTACCGCACACAAGTAGCGTGGTTAAAGGTGCAACATTTTTGCATTGTTCCACCATATCGTGGGCAATACTCCGAATTTCCCATTGTGCATGTTTATCTTGCCGCAATCTGGAAAAATGAGCTAACTCACGAAGATTCAGTTTCATCAGAACATAGCGTTGGTGAGCATTAGTTAAGATATAGTTCTTTACTCTGGGATAAACCCTCTCTAATATTTGATAAAGTTCTTCTGAAGATTGCATCGCCTTGCCAAATTCCCTTTCTTGTCCAGCCTTCTTGATACTTATAGGCAGGACATAACCATATACAGGATCATAATCTGTGGCTATAATAGAACTCATTCGATGCCGTTTCAGTTGGGCAAAACAACTTGCACTCATTTTCAACTGAAAAGTGAAATCCACCATTTCGAATTCACGGGGCATAGAATCATAGCTTTCTATCCCTTTAAGTGCTTGCAAAATTGCATCCTTTTTCTGATCACTGGACATCATGGCAACTTCCTTATATAGATTTTCCCAATCCTTGCCTGTTCTGCGAAAAAGCAGGGCAGTAAGAATTATATCATCCGGACAATCTGTATAAGAAAGAAGCTTACAAGGAGGGGCAACTTTTGATACTTCAGTTGCCGACTGAGATGTCTCATAAAGTTTACAGTCATAATCTGTAGGTTGGACATATCGTATTAAGGAAGGGGCAATCGCCTTTGCTTCATTGTATAGCTTATTGGCAATCTCGGTTGCTTCCTCAAGATTCAAGGCATAGAGGCGCTTTAGAAGTCTTTCCAAACTCCTTGCGTTGATTGTCATGCCAAGCTGGGTTTCAGTTGCAAGTGGCAAAACATAGCGCGCATCTTCCTTCGCTTTATCCTCATATTCTTTTTTCGAGGGATTATCCTGCCCTTTAGACTGTACTAAAGAACGATAATAGTCAAGAAGTGCCTCATTAAGCTGATGATAAACGGCATTATTATTCCTAATTACTTTGGAAAATTCATTTGCAATTCTTCGATCATCTCTAATTTCATTAGGTATCACAAAATCGTCTTCCAGGGTGACATATCGCTGTGATTTCTCAGTAAATGAGGCGAGGCGGGTTCGTTCAATAAATTCAACAAGATATCGTGATATTCCTATCAGATCAAAATTAAAAACCGCATGTTCCGCGATAGAGCTGTGTCCCATTTCAAACACGATATTCTGGTTGGACTTTCTGGCTTTCTCAATCTCCTCTCGTGCCTGAAAACGGAGCTCAGGAGCACTCTTTTTGGACCTACTTATTCTTGCATAGGCGGCTGAGATAGTCTCCGGGGTGAATTGTATCTTATCAAATTTCTCTTGAACTGAAGAAATATCTCTTGAAGATTCAAGATGAGACTCAAATTCTTTGATCTGCTCAAAATCGATATTAAAGCCAGCAAGCAAAACTCTCATCTCTCCCAGCTACTACGCTTCAATAATTTTCAAACTAGCGCTTGCCCCTATACGATTGGCTCCTGCAGCAATCATTTTTTGGGCTGTGTCAAAATCGTGGATACCACCTGCAGCTTTTACTCCAATATATTCCCCTACTGTTTCACGAATTAGCCTTACATCAGCTACTGTTGCACCTGCTTTTGAAAATCCAGTTGATGTTTTTACAAAATCCGCTCCTGCTTTTTTTGCCAACAGGGTTGCTATTACTTTCTCCTCATCAGTTAGCAGACAGGTCTCAATAATTACCTTTAGAATAGCCTCGTGCTCGTGACATATCTCTGCAAGTTCTTCTATTTCAGTCTGAACATAATTATAGCCCTCATCCTTCAGTTCCCCTATGTTGATAACCATATCGATTTCTGATGCTCTGCTTTTCAATGCCTCTTTGCATTCTTCTCTTTTAACATGAGTGCTACACGCTCCAAGAGGGAAACCGACAACAGCGCAAACCTTGCGCCAATCCATCTCCTGTTTGGCAAGGCGAACATAATATGGATTTACACATACCGAGGCGAAGTTATATTCCCTTGCCTCACGGCAAAGTTTAATAATATCTACCGCACGGGCATCAGGTTTAAGCAGAGTGTGATCAATATATGGGGCTATATCTTTTTTAAATTTAGGCACGGGGAGAAGAACCAGAGAGCGACTCTCATATCTGCATACAGGACATTCTATGCATATATGATGCGATGCTCCACATTTTGCTAATTTGTTTTCGTCAAGGGGCCAAAGTGTAGTAACAAATTTTTTAATATCCATCATTTATTCTTTCTTTTCTTTCTACGGCGACGCCGACCTATTTTTTCTCTTTCACTGAAAATCATATCAACGTTAGATTCACTCTGAGTAATAGGTTCTTTGGACTTTTTACCTTCTTCAATCTTTATTCTATTGAATTCCTTTAATGAAAGAGAATGAGTTATACTATCTTTGTCCTCCAAAACCACGGTTGAGGTCAGATAGTCATTTTTAACCACTTTCATTTTCTTTCCCTTGTATATAATGGGATCGTTCAGATTTGGAAAATATTTCGCCTCTTCTTCATAATAATCTGCTTCATAGGCAATACAGCAAAGCAAATGGCCACACACTCCGGTTAATTTTGAGGTTGTTGCAGTAATATTTTGATATTCAAGCATCTTAGTATTTACAGAAAAGGATTTCCATTTGAGGGTTTTGCAGCATAGCTCTCTTCCACAGGGACCTATACCACCCAGTCGCTCAATTTCTTGGTATGGACTTATTTGGCGAAGCTCGATACGAGTATGAAAGATCTTTGCAAGTACTTTAAGAAATTCACGAAAGTCAATCCTGGAATCTGCTGTGAAGTAAAAAGTGAGTCTCTGCCCATCAAATTGATATTCCACATCAACCAGATCCATCTGAAATGATTGCTCAGCCAATGCTTCCTTGAACTTTACTTTTGCTTCTATCTCCTTTTTGCGAATTTGTGCAAGCGATTTAATTTCCTCCTGGGTAGCCGATCTAATAATACTTCTCAGCTGATCAGGATCAGGGAAGTATTCTTCATTTCCAACTAAGCGGGCTACTTTCCCTAAATCAACTCCCCTATCTACCTCAACAATAACATATTTACTTGGCAAAATCTTCATCTCGGGAGGATATTTGTAGTACTCCCGTCTTTGAAATTTAAAAACAATCTCTGCAACTTTAATCATGGGTTATGAAAGGGTATGATATTTTTTTCGCAAAAGAGATGAGCTTTGGAAACAAGAATTCAATAAATCTATCTCTTGAGAACTCAAATCAAGGTTTCTTCTGCCCTTCACAATCCTGGCTGTCTCAATAAATTTCTCAATTTGATATTCGACCAGACTATGTGCGGTTCCCCAACTAAAAGATGGCACAAAGCCGCTAAACAAGTCAGCCCCATAGAGATTGCATCCTAATCCAACAACGCAACCAGTGTTAAACATAGTATTGATACCGGTCTTTGAATGATCCCCTATAATGACACCCAAAAACTGCATCTTCGTATTGACTGCTTTATCCTCCGGATAAGAGTACATTTTCACTGGAGCGTAGTTATTTTTCAAATCACTATTATTCGTGTCAGCGCCAATGTTTACCCATTCTCCAATGTAGGAATGGCCCAGAAATCCGTCATGTTGTTTATTAGAATATGCTTGAATAATGCTTCCCTCAATCTCGCCTCCCACTTTGCAGACCTTGCCAATCGTTGTGCCGGGATAGACTTTGGCACCTGCTTTCACCAGACTGTTTTCTCCGATATAGGTAGGACCTTTTATCACTGCATTTGCCATAATTATGCTTCTATTATCTAAAAAGATGGGACCTTTTTGGGCATTTAGGACAACATTCGGCTCTATTTTAACATCATCTCCGATAAAAATTGTCTCAGGATTGAGTAGATGGACGCATTTGAGCTTGTCTTCGTTCAGGTAAGCCTGGATATGGTTCTTTCTCTTCTGCACAAGTTGTAGATAGTCTTGCCTCTGTATTTCTGGATTCAGATGAACAAGTTCCCATATATACTGCACAGGAGTATAATCCACTTCGATGCAATGGAGATCTGCTTTAAGAGGCTCAATCTCTTCAGCTGCAATCGCCTTCTCGGTGCGAATATTCCTTTTGAAGGCCAGACATACACCTCTATGAAAAAGTCCGAAGCCGTCCTTGAGTTCATTACATTGATGAACAAATCCATCGTCAACTATTACTCTGGAATTTATAAAAAGATTTTCTCCGGCTGAGAGTGAATTAAAAAGAGTATGTGGGAATCGAGTTTTGTATAATGCTTCCAGTTCCTTTCTCAAGATAAAATGTAAAGGGATATCGAGATAATAATGTGCTACCCGATTACGGAATTTCATCATTCCACATAAAAGGTCACCAGTCTGGCGAGTATAAGTTAAAGGGAGAAAATTTCTCCAAGCCTCGTCTTCAAAAATATTTATATGCATAAAGGATTACCTTTTTGTTTAGTGCTTATAGAAAATTTGTTGAAAACTTTGTCAAATAATTAAGAGTACCCGCGGTGTCTTATTCGCTATTTACTAGCACAGGTATAGAGAGGTAAATGTTACGAGGAAACTTGCGACTATATTTTACAATTTTTATATATTCTCAATATTTTACTTATAAGAACCGTTGTGGACTTTCCAGGCACGACTGCTACGGTTTTTACCTCGCCATCATTCATCTTAACTATCTCAGCACCTACGATTTCTTCAGGTTTCCAGTCACTTCCTTTCACGAGCACATCGGGCAAAATTAATTTGATTAACTTAAGAGGTGTATCGTCATCGAATACAACTACATAATCAACCGGTTTTAGGGCATCAAGGACTATTTCACGATCTTCCTGTGAGTTTATTGGACGGCCTTCCCCTTTGATGCGATAGATAGAATCATCACTATTCAATCCCACGATAAGCACATCACCAAATTTTCGTGCCTGATAAAGATATTCAACATGTCCTCGGTGGATGATGTCAAAACAACCATTGGTAAAAACTATCTTCTTCCCTTCTCTACGCAACTTATTTATAATATGGCTAATTTCGCTCTGAGACACAATCATATCTTGCCCTCCCATCTCCTGAAAGAGCGTATAATCTCATTCTGTGAGGCAGTCGCAACACCTACTTTACCACATACAACGCCAGCAGCATGGTTTGCGATAATAGCAGCAGTTCTTATATCACAGTCTGAAGCAAGGCAGAGTATCAATGTACTGATGACAGTATCGCCAGCCCCAGAAACATCATAGATTTCCTGAGAAAATGTAGGGATTTGCCAGTACTGATCATCCTGCTGATAAACAAAAGCACCTTTCTCTCCAAGTGTAACAACCACATATTTGCAGGTGAGCTTTTTTTGAAGCTTCTTTGCAGCATCCACCAGCTCATCGTTATTCTGAAGTACAACATTAAGATTCTGGCTTATCTCTCGCCTGTTCGGTTTAAAAAGTGTAGCATTTTTATACTCGAAAAAATTTTGAGCCTTTGGATCCACTCCTATAATTTTCTTGTGCCTACTGGACAGTTTTATTATGGATTTGATAACAGCCTGGGATAGCATCCCCTTATTATAATCCTGAAGTATCACCCCATCAACTTCAGGCATAAGCTCAGCAATGTATTCCTTTATTGTTTGTTCAAAAGTATGTGATAGATCATCGGTATTTTCAAAATCTATTCTAAGAAGATGCTGATGACGGGCGATTACACGACTTTTTCTGGTAGTAGGATAGGAATCATCTATAAAGATACCCTGGGTAGAAATATCTTTCGCATCTAAAAGGCTCAACACCTGCTTGCCAGCAGAATCATTACCAACTCTACCAACGAGAAGCGGCATTGCACCAAGCGACTTGATATTATTTGCTACATTTGCTGCTCCCCCAAGACGAAATTCCTCTTGCTCCACTTTTACTACTTGTACAGGTGCTTCAGGCGAAATGCGATCCACATCACCTATGATGTAATTATCCAACATAATATCGCCAATAATAAGTATCTTCTTGTCAGAAAATTTTGCAAGAATATCTTTTAGTAGGTTTTCGGTTATTTTCATCATTTTCTTTTTAGGTTTTACGGAATATCTTATACCTGATTATAAAGCCTTATCGGATAGATTCCGTCAAAGCAGGCATAACAAAATTCCTCATTTTGTGTAACAATATTTTTTAATTCTTCCAATGTAAGATATCGTAAAGAATCAGCATCTAAAAAAGCCCTGATATCTTCTATGGATTTCTGACTTGCTATAAGTTCCTCTCGGGTTGGGGTATCAATCCCATAATAGCAAGAATATTTAATCATTGGAGAACCAATTCTGACATGAACCTCTTTTGCTCCATTTTTTTTCAGCAACCTTACTATTTTTTTTAATGTTGTGCCGCGAACTATTGAATCATCAACAAGGGTGACAATTTTATCATTTAGATATTCCGGTAGCACATTAAATTTTTGTCTTACGCCTTCATCACGGAAAGTTTGAGCGGGTTTTATAAAGGTCCTTCCAATATAGTGATTTCGAATCAAACCGAGATCAAACTCAACGCCTAATTTTTTTGCATAACCCAAGCCAATAAAGTTACTTGAATCAGGAACCGGTATTACTATATCTGGTTTGATTGTTTCGTTTTCAGCAAGTTTGCTCCCAATTCTTTCTCGAAAATCATAAACTTTGTGTCCGAATACAATACTATCAGGACGAGAAAAATATATCATTTCAAATACGCATTGAGCATTATGATGATGGAGCCTATACATATCAGGATTTTCCTGATGACTTTGCAGTTGACCGTCTTGAACCCAAACAATTTCGCCAGGTCTCACTTCCCTAATAAAATGGGCATCTAAAATATCAAGCGAGCAAGTCTCAGATGCAAATACGAATGTACCCTCATCAGTTTTACCAATAACCAGCGGCCTATTTCCAAAAGGGTCTCGAAAGGCATATATCCTATCTTTTGTAAGCAACAGGGATGAATATGAAGCCTGAAAATTAGCCATTACGCGCTTAATAGCACCAATGATAGAATAGTTTTTGGTAATATGCCAAAAACCGATATACTTGAGAATAAGTTCTCCATCATTATCTGATTCGAAGAAAACTCCTTCTTTTTCTAACTCTTCTCGCAAATTTTTGTAATTAACAATATCTCCATTGCTTGCCAGAGCAAAGCAGGGACCGTGCAAGGTGGTAAGCACATGCGGTTGAGCATTCTTAATATCAGACTTGCCTTTTGTAGGATAACGGACATGCCCTATTGCCAACTTTCCATCCAATTTTTGTGCTTCATTATCTGGAAAGACTTCCTTAACCAGCCCCATCTCTTTTCTTAAAATAATTTTATTTCCATCTGAAAGGGCTACTCCGCAGCTTTCCTGACCCCTATGCTGGATAGCAAAAAGGCCTAATACTGCACATTGCCCAGCATCATATCGCTGTATCCCTCCTGAAGGGTTAACACCAATTATTCCGCACATCTCTCCTCTATAAAGCAAATTAGGTTTTGTACTTTCCGAATCATTTCAAGCCTAAACATCCTTCAGAAGCTTTACCATAGTTTTTTCTCTTCGCCGTGTTTCAGCCTCTGGATGTTTGGCTTATGAGCGAAGATTAGCAGGATCATTATAATACCTGTCAATATTAAGTATGGCAACTCATCGAATTCCGGGATATTTATTATCAGTTCAGTAATAAATAGAACAATTGCAGCAGCAAGCGAGCCGAGAGATACAATTCTTGAGATAAGCAGTACTATAAGAAAGGCTAAAAAAGCAAATAGCAGTGGGAGAGGAAGAATATTTAGCAAAACGCCGGCGCCGGTTGCTACACCCTTGCCTCCAGAGAGTCTTAGAAAAATGGGGAACATATGTCCCAGAATTGCTGCAATACCTACACAGGAAAGCACTATCTGCACTTCTATTGTTTGTATATTTTGCATCTGGAGAAGCCAGCGTCCAATCTGTACAGCAAAAAATCCCTTGAGAAAATCACATATAAATACCATGATAGCCAAACCAGGTCCAGCAACACGGAATACATTAGTTGTCCCTATATTCTTGCTCCCATATTGCCTGATATCAATATGCTTTGTAATCCTGGTAAGAATAAATCCAAATGGTATAGAACCAAGGATATATGCAATAACAATGCTAAAAATAATTTTTGCGAGGCTCATTTTTCACTTAATTTTTTATGACTTTTAAATCGCATCTTAATACTAACCCCTTCAAAACCAAACTGTTCTCGAATTCGATTATGAAGATACTGCTTATAATTTTTAGATATAAACCGAGGATTATTCACACTAAACACGAAAAGAGGTGGGTGCACTTCTGCTTGTGTACAGTAATAAAATTTTACCGCTTTGCGCGAAGAATGTCTTGGCGGGTATCTTTGAATGATGGTTTGGAGAAATTGATTAAGCTGACTGGTAGGAATACGCTTATGGCTCTCTGCTTTTACCTCCAGTATGATGTCTAATAATTTCTTAACTCGCTGCCCTGTTTTCGCAGAAATAAACACAATAGGTGCATAACTCACAAATTGAAATTGCTCTTGAATCTCCTTGACATATTGCCCGGGAGTGGAGCTGTCTTTGGTTATCAAGTCCCATTTGTTTACAGCAAGAATTATATCCTTACTCTGTGTTTTAGCAAACTCTGCAATTTTTTTATTTTGCTCAACCACAGGCTGGTTTGCATCTAACAACAATACCACAACATCTGAGTCTTCAATAGAGCGAAGGCTTCGCACAACGCTAAAATACTCAACTCCATAAGTAATTTTGCTTTTCTTTCGTAGCCCAGCAGTGTCAATAATTGTGAGGGGGTGATTTTGGTAAGTAAAATTAAGGTTAATTGCATCCCGAGTTGTACCTGGTTCTTCTGTAACGAGCACAGCAGGTTGTCCCAGGATAGTATTTACAAGCGAAGACTTCCCCACATTTGGCATCCCCACAATAGCCACTTTAATTGAATCTTCTTTATCTGGAAAATCAGCGGTACCTTTGGTAGGCAAATGCGCGGTTATGGTGGACAAAAAATCTCCAAAGTTCCTGCCATTAAGCGCGGAAATTCCAATCGGTTCACCCAGACCTAACTGCATCGCTTCATAAAGGGTAGATTCATCTCTTTCAGAATCCACTTTATTGACCACAACCACTACCTTTTCAGCAACATCATACAACTTATGAGCAATACGCTCATCAATATCAGTTATTCCTGTTCTGCAATCCAAGACGAATACAATCAGATCAGCCTCTTTTATCGCTAAATCCGTCTGGGTCATAATAGATTTCTCCATTTGATCTGGTGATAAAGGTACAAGTCCTCCTGTATCAACAACAAGAAAGTATGTTCCTGACCACTCCGCTTCGTGATAATTCGTGTCTCGAGTTACGCCAGCCATTTTATCAACAATTGCCACCCTCTTACCTATTATGCGATTAAATATGGTAGATTTCCCTACATTGGCTCTACCCACTATTGCTACTATTGGTTTGTTCATATTCGTATTCTCTAAGTAAAGTTAGATAAATGTTAACTATCCTCTTTTTAATGTGCAAAATAAAAACTAGTGCTTTTTCGATGACCTCAACTCTCTTAGTATCTTCAAATTTTCTATATCCATATTATCTTCTTTTGGGGTTTCAATCACCATTGGAATTGAAGAAAATCGCTCATCATTCATAAGCGCTCTGAATCCATCCAGCCCTATTTCTCCCCTGCCAATATGAGCATGTCTATCCCTTCTTGATCCACAGGGATATTTTGAGTCATTTAGATGAATTACCTTAACCTGATCCAAACCTATAACTTTATCCAATTCTTGTATAGTCTTTTCATATTTCTCTGGAGTTGCAATATCATATCCTGCCGCAAATATATGGCATGTATCAACACAAACACCAAATCTATCTTTTTTTTCTACATGATCTAGAATGTATCTTATTTGTTCAAAAGTATATCCAAGATTACTTCCTTGTCCAGCAGTGGTCTCAAGCAGAATAACAGTTTTAGAATCCACGGTCTTCTGGATAATATGGTCAAAGTTTTCGATAATTTTATCCATTCCCCATTTTTCACCCTTACCAAGATGTGAACCAGGATGCATCACAAGATAAGGGAGTCCAAGCTGATCGCAACGATGTATTTCATCAACAAAAGCAGAGATAGAGAGCTTTTCTGTTTTTTCCTTTGGGCTACAAAGGTTTATCAAGTATGCCACATGGCCAAAAACCGTAAAGGGCTTGTATTCTTTTTTTAGTTCATGAAATTTTTCAATTTCTTTCTCTGGATAGGATTTGGAAAACCAGCGATTATTATTTTTGGTAAAAATCTGTATAGAATTTGCAGTAACAGCCTTTGCTCGCTCAAAAATATTATATACTCCACCTGCAATAGATATATGCGCCCC
>JBNGDW010000039.1:0-13689 GCA_049975325.1 Cloacimonadia bacterium
GGATATGGCTATACAGAAAAGCTTTCACTTGAATCTTTTGATACTATGCTGGAAAAGGCAAAGGAAAATGCGAAACTTATCGAATCAGATGAAGGGACAGAACTTGAGAATTATCCAGAGATAGAAAAGAAATTAAATATATATAACCCAGAATTAGAAAAAGTATCAGTTCAAACAAAGATTGAACGAGCAAAAGAGCTTGAAAGAGCGGCGCGAGAATATGATAAAAAAATAGTTAATGTTCCATATGCGTATGTTGCTGATAGCACAGAGATTACCAAAGTTGCGAATTCAAAAGGGATGGACAAGGAGTACAAATTTAATATCTGTTATGGTTTTGTGATGGCTCTTGCCAAGGGTGATGAGCATGTAAAATCTGGCGGGTATTATATCATTGATCGTGATTTTGCTAAGATAGACGGCAAAGAGATTGGTTCAGAAGCGGCACGCAGGGCCATCTCTCTGCTCGGCGCCAAGGAAATTAAATCAGGTGAATATCCTGTTATTTTTACTAATGAAATGGCTGCTACAATCCTGTCGACATTTTCAAATATTTTCTCTGCTAAGGCTGTGCAAGAAGGGCAATCTCTGTTTCGCGGTAAGTTAGGGACTGAAGTTGCGAATCCAATAGTTTCTATTCTAGATGATGGTCTAATAGAGATTGGGTTTGCTACAAAGCCCTTTGATGATGAAGGATACCCCTCACAGACAACAGTGCTTGTGTCCAACGGAGTATTGAAAAATTATTTGCATAATACAATAACTGCTCGGAGAGATAACACCCGGCCGACTGGCAATGCGAGCCGTTCATATAAGGGTACGGTGGGAGTCATGCCTTCAAATCTGTTCATACAAAATGGTACGGTATCAGCCCAAGAGCTCTATAAACAGGTTCCCAGATGTGTAGAAATTGTAGATCTTTCTGGAATGCATAACGGTTGCAATCCCATATCCGGTGATTTTTCTCTGGGTGCGCAGGGCTTCTATTATGAAAATGGAGAGTGTAAGTATCCCATTCACAATTTTACTATATCTGGTAATTTTATTCAGCTTTTAAAGAATATTGTTGGAATTGGGGATGACCTGAAATTTTTTCAACCTTCTACTGGCTCACCAACCATACTTGTGGAAAGTCTCTCCATCGGTGGTTAAGTATAGGAAGGTTTTAGGGAGGAACGGCTCACTCTACACTTTCCTTTTGAATAGTGAGGAACCATGAGAGTAGGTTTTTTACAATTTTATCCAGAATTGTTTCACGAGAAACATAATCTCATGAAAATCGATGAGATGATAAAAGGATGTGAAGCAGATTTACTAGTATTGCCGGAACTTGCCACAAGTGGGTATGCCTTTACGAAGAGAGAGGAGTTAGCATCCTGTGCTGCTCCGGCACATACAGGCAGGATTGCTGATTTCTTCCGAAACCTTGCCAAAAGGGAAAACTGCGCCATTATTACTGGCTTTGCCGAACAATCTGGTGAGCTGTTTTATAATTCTCAAATGCTTGCCCTACCTGATGGAACTATTGAACTCTATAGAAAAACCCATCTCTTTTATAAAGAAAAGGCTTTGTTTCATCCTGGAGATACGGGCTTCAATGTCTATGAGTTTCGCGGAGCCAAAATAGGATTAATGATATGCTTTGATTGGATATTTCCCGAATCTGTGCGTAGCCTTGCTTTAGAAGGGGCTGAAATAATCTGCCACTCTGCTAACCTTGTCCTGCCGTATTGCCAGAATGCAATGATAACTCGCTCTATCGAGAATCGGGTCTTTACTGTTACATCAAATCGAGTCGGTTATGAAACAAATGGGAATGATGAATTTCTCTTTACTGGGATGAGCCAAGTAACTAATCCTCAAGGTGATGTGCTGATCCGCTCTTCTGGGGAGGAAGAAACCTTAAAAGTTGTGGAAATCCAGCCTGAAGAAGCACAGAATAAGTGGGTGACTGAAAAAAATAATCTGTTTAAAGATAGAAGACCAAACCTTTATTCGCTTTAAAGCCTAAATATGTTGCAATTGCTGGTTAAGGGGACCTTATAGAATAAATATTGTATCGCCAGATAAAGCAACCTCATTCTTTTTTCTGATTTATTTCCTTATCACTAATTCGTATAATCGTCTCGCCCGGCTTTGCCATTCCTAGTTCTCGTGCCTTTTTTTCTAATAAATTTTTATCCCCTTCTTGTAATTTTTGTTTTTCTACCGAGAGGTGGTCTATTTCCTCTTTTACTGTCGAAATTTGCTCTTGCTTCCTTTTAATTATGAGTTCATTTTTGATGAGTTTTATCACATTATATCTACTAATAAATAGGAACCAGACCAGAAAGAGAGCGACAAGGACAAGACAAAATTTTAAGTACTTATGTTTTTCCCTTCGCATAATGCCTATCTTTTCTTATGGCAAATAATATTTTAACACTTCCTTGCCAGCAAAAAGTGCTGAGGCACCGAGTGCCTCTTCAATGCGAAGTAATTGATTATACTTTGAAATCCTTTCTGAGCGGGAAAGAGAGCCTGACTTTATTTGTCCACAATTGTAAGCAACTGCAAGATCGGCTATTGTATTGTCACATGTTTCGCCAGAACGATGCGAGACAACGGTTGTAAAACCGGCATTTTTAGCCATTTCAATTGTGTCAGCAGTTTCGGTCAGGCTCCCTATCTGGTTTAACTTGATAAGTATTGAATTTGCAGAGCGTTCTCTGATACCCCGTCTCAACCGAACAGGGTTTGTGACAAAGAGGTCATCTCCCACAATCTGAATTCTGTCACCAAGCTCCTTTGTAAGTTTTTGCCAGCCTTTCCAGTCATCTTCTGCCAGTCCATCCTCAAGGGATGCGATTGGATATTTTTCAATCCATTCTTTATAGATGCCAATCAGATCAGAGCTTGTTAGAGATTCTTTATTTTCTCCTTGAAAGTGATATTTACCATTTTTGTAGAATGAGGAGGCAGCAGCATCAATTGCAATTACGATATCTTGGCCAGGGCGATAGCCTGCATGAATGGTAGCGTCTATAATAAGTTTCAACGCTTCCTCGTTTGAGGGAAAATTAGGCGCAAATCCACCTTCATCTCCCACTGCTATGCTCATCCCTTTGTTGGTCAGTAGAGATTTTAATGAATGAAAGGTCTCGGCAGCCATCTGGATTGCATGTCTGAAATTATCTGCCCCAACTGGCATAATCATAAACTCTTGGATATCCAGGTTGTTATTTGCATGCTTACCACCATTAAGTATGTTGCACATAGGTACAGGTAATAATTTTGCATTTGTTCCACCTATATACCTGTATAATGGTAAGCCAAGTTCATTAGCGGAGGCTCTTGCTGCCGCCAGCGATACCCCAAGAATTGCATTGGCACCCAACTTTTCCTTATTTGGAGTTCCGTCAAGCTCACACAACAACCTGTCTATAGCAACTTGTTCAAGGCTTTCCTGGCCAATAAGTTCAGGAGCGATGATTTCATTAACATTCTTCACTGCCCTGGTTACACCTTTGCCATTATATCTGTCCTTGTCGCCATCGCGCAGTTCTAAGGCTTCATATTCTCCTGTTGATGCACCGGATGGGACGCCGGCTCGTCCTGTGGCTCCAGAGTCTAACAATATATCCACTTCTACACTTGGATTTCCTCTTGAGTCCAGAATCTCACGGGCATGAACATCGAGAATGCTGCTCATTTTCCCTCCTCTTCCTTTGTCACATAATCCTCCACAAGTTTTCCCTTGAAATATACGAATTTGGGTTTGCGAGGGAAATCCTTCTTTTTAATTTTATCTGAGTCTCCTTCTTCTTCCATACGCCAAACTTCCCATTTGTCCTTTTCTCCATCAACGCAGAAGGTTACCTTTTTCTGGATAAATTCATCGATTATAAATTGAATGCTTTCCAGAGGAGCTATTTTAGTTACAGGGACACAAAATTTTTCCGGTTCATAAACATATTTTTCTTCTTTTTCAGATTTTTTTTTCGAAGTTGATTCTTTCTTTTCCTGCTTTTGCTTTGGCATAAATCACTCCTTCCTGACTTTTATTTAAAATATAAGCGTTCTACCATTTCGCACAAGATATGGGCTATAACAATATGAGCTTCCTGAATTCGGGCTGTATTAAAACTCGGAACTATTAGCGAGTCGTCAACAATTTTTTTTATTTTTCCACCATCTTTGCCGCCGAGAAGCACAGTGAAGATATTCATCTCTTTTGCCTTTTCCACTGCCTTAAGTACATTTACTGAGTTACCGCTCGTGCTTATTGCCATAAGGAGATCATTTTCCTTTCCAAGAGCTTCAACTTGACGAGCAAAGATAGTATCAAAGCCATAGTCATTACCACAAGCAGTGAGAAGAGAGGTATTGGTAGTAAGTGATAACGCAGGTAATGGCTTCCGATTAAAATCATTCCGGAGGCGAACAACCAGTTCTGTCACAAGATGCTGTGCATCAGCTGCACTACCCCCATTCCCACAGGCAAGAATTTTGCCTCCTTGCTTGAGGCAGTTTGTCATCTTTTCTGCAACTTTTTCAATCGGGCCTATATAAATCCGAATCTGATCTATTACTTTAATATGCTCAGCTAAATTATTTTTAATAAAATTATCCATAATACTTATTTTATATTAGATGAAAAAAATCTGCAAGAAAAATATACATTTGCATTTGGCTCTTCATAGAATGCATAGTAATTTAATCATTCTATAAATCTTCTTTCATTATCAAATTTAATTATTAACCCTATTGCAGCAGTATTTACCAGCAGGCTGCTACCACCATAACTGATAAATGGCAATGGGATACCCATAACCGGGAAGATACCAATGTTCATACCAATATTAAGTACAGCTTGAATTACAATGTAGGAAAGAATACCGGCTATGACAATACGCTGCTCCGCATTTTGATTTCTTTTAAGGACGAGAATAATGCGCCAGGCAAGGAGAAGAAACAGCAAAATCAAGATGGTACAGCCAAAGAATCCAGTCTCTTCTCCAATAACTGAAAATATAAAATCTGTGTGCTGCTCAGGTATAAAATCAAAATTTTTTTGTGTACCTTGCAAGAAACCTTTTCCTAATAGTCCCCCAGAACCAACAGCAATGCGAGACTGAATCGTTTGATATCCGGAGCCCAGGACATCGCTGGTCGGATTCAGAAATGCCAGTATTCGTTGTCGTTGATATTCCTGGAGGTTTGACCAGAAATAGGGAGCCAAAAATGAAATAAAAGCATTTCCTATAAGTACAACCGAAGAGAGAAACAAAGGAATCTTTTTCCAGTATAAAAGGATAAGCAGAATCAGATCAAATATTATCCATAGTGGTAAAGAAAATCCCACCAATATACTAATAAAAGGTGAAAGAATAAGACAGATAACAAATAAAGACACCCCAGCAAAATACAGTATAGGAAAGCACACCAAAAGCATGATAACCGCAGTGCTCAAATCGGGTTGGCGTGCGATTAAAATAATTGGGGGAATGATTACGAGAAAAGCAATAACAATCTTTTTCCATTGAGGCATATATGACTTTGAGATAAGTTTTCCGATCAGCAAAATAGAGGCTAACTTTGCAAATTCTGAAGGCTGAATACCCAAACTTCCTATTGTTATCCACCGATGAACGCCTTTTATTCCTGGTAAGAGTAAAACTAGAATTAGAAGTATAAGGACGAGTAAATAAAATGGTATAATTAGCCTTTCCACTCCAGCCTGAGAAGTGTACATAATGAGAAAGAGCAGCCCGATTGCAATTGCAATCCACAAGAGCTGTCTTAAATAATAATCTTGTCTGCGTATAACTTCGCCTGCCTGCTGTACGGAAGCACTATAAATAGCCAATTCACCAAAGACTAAAAGACATATTAGAGTAATAAAGAGTGGCAAGTCTCGTATCCGGTTGGAGCCTACGAATTCCATCTCTAATTTTTACTCCCAAAATTTTCGATCAAGACTTCGATACTGAACTGCTTCGCTAATATGGGCAGGCTTGATATCCTGACTCTGTTCAAGGTCCGCTATAGTGCGAGAAACCTTTAGAATCCTATCATATGCTCTTGCGGATAAACCAAGTCTCTCTATGGCGACCTTGAGCAACTGCTTGCATTCATTATCTATTTTGCAATATCTTCTGAGATGCTTGGATTCCATATCTGCATTTGAAAAGATATGTGGATTATGACTGAAACGTTCTAGCTGGATTTTACGAGCCGTATTTACTCTTTGTCGTATCGCTTCTGATTTCTTACCGCGTGGATCAGAGGAGAGTTCTTCATATTTTACCGCCGGCACCTCAATATGAATATCGATACGGTCAAGCAAAGGGCCTGAAAGCCTTGCCATATAGCGCTGAATCATACTTGGAGTACATGTGCAAGTATGTCCAGGCACATCACTTCCATAGTAACCACAAGGGCAGGGATTCATGGATGCCACGAGCATAAAATTGGCAGGAAAGGTCACAGCTTGTGCCGCCCGTGAGATTGATACAAAACCATCTTCTAAAGGTTGGCGCATCACCTCTAAAACTGTTTTCTTAAATTCTGGCAACTCATCAAGAAATAATACTCCATTATGTGCCAAGGATACTTCCCCTGGTTTGGGATAGCTTCCACCTCCAATAAGAGCCACATCACTGATAGTATGGTGAGGGGATCGGAAAGGTCTTGCTGCAACAAGAGAATGGCCCTCAGGCAGTTTGCCAGCAACAGAATGAATTTTGGTAGTCGTTAGTGCCTCTTCCAGAGTCAGTTGCGGAAGTATTGATGGGATTCGTCTCGCCAGCATTGTCTTACCAGAGCCTGGAGGCCCGATCATCAGGATATTGTGGCCACCTGCAGACGCTACCTCTAATGCCCGTTTAACATTGTAGTGCCCCTTTACATCAAACATATCCAATACATCACTCCGTTCCCGTTCGAATAAAGATGCGAGATCCACCCTGGCAGGTGATATTTGCCGTCTCCCTTCAAGAAATTCAATACACTCTCTCAAGTTCTCGACCGGATACACTTCCACACCTTCAACAACCCCTGCTTCCTGTGCATTGTCTTTTGGCACTATGATCCCCTTTAATCCGCTGTCTCTGGCTGAAATAGTTATAGGTAGAACGCCTTTTACAGGACGAATTTCCCCATTTAATGAAACTTCTCCAATAAGACCCAGTTCTGTAAGGTTACGAGGAGTTATATTGCCTAGAGAGGTAAGTATCCCTATTGCAATCGGCAAATCGAAAGCTACCCCTTCTTTTTTGATATCTGCAGGCGCCAGATTTATCGTATATGCCTTTGCCGGAAAACCATAGCCGTTGTTCCTTATCGCAGCTATTACTCTCTCTTTACTTTCCTTTACAGAATTTGTAGGAAGTCCTACTATTGTAAAATAAGGTGCAGCAGCCCCTTTTGTGTCTACCTCCACATCGATTGGGATTGCATCAATCCCAACAATTGAAAATGAACGAATTTTGGTAAACATAAACCAAGAAAAAAGTTGGGTTGTAAAAAGGTCAAGAAAATTAGGGAATAAATTACTCTGATGTAGAAAATGGTACGCCAGAGAGGATTCGAACCTCTGACCTACGGATTAGAAGTCCGTTGCTCTATCCATCTGAGCTACTGGCGCTTTTAGTCTTTGCTCTCGCTCAACCTTCACCAATATCCCTTGTTGCAAGAAGTTGTCCGAAATTGTATCCTATATAAAAAATTGGTAGCGATGCAGGGACTCGAACCCCGGACACGTGGATTATGATTCCACTGCTCTAACCAGCTGAGCTACATCGCCATAAAAATGGTAGCGGGGGAAGGATTCGAACCTTCGACCTCCAGGTTATGAGCCTGACGAGCTACCTAACTGCTCTACCCCGCGTTATATTTACTATCTAAAATTTATACACACCCTTACGCTCTGTCAAGTAAAATATAATCCGCCAGCTGGCGGAGAGGAATTTCTCAATTCTTGCTGCTCTATAAATAAAATAAGTGGATATTTATGGAGTGGGACGTCCAAAAGTTTTATAATTTTTACTGGACAGAATTTTTTTTGTTGACACTAAATATTTTTATGCTTACAAAAGAAGACCAAAAAAATTACCATGGATGGTAAGCCCAGAGGGGAATGATATACATTACTTCTTTCTTTTTCCAAAATTATCTGCACGGGAGAATAAGGAATATACAGATTATTTAAAAAACGGGGGATAAAAATTGGTATAAAAAACCTGGAAACTTTAAATGATTTTGAAATCTTAGGTCTACCCGATGAATTTCTTTCCTCTTATTCATAAGGAATGAAAAAGAAGCTAAAAACGGTAGCAAGTATTATTGGTTATCCGGAAATTTTAATCTGGGATAAAGCACATAAAGGATTAGATCCCCTGCGGTTTTAGTTACTCTCTTTCCTCATTGCTTGACGATTTTTTTATGACATTTTATACTATCTCTTATGCAAAGGCATACAAAAGTTGGCGTAGCAATGAGTGGCGGTGTAGATAGCACTTTCGCTGCAATTCTCCTGAAAGAGCAGGGATATGATGTCTTCGGGGTAACCTTCCAGATGTTCTGTCATCACCATCCAGCAGGCGAAGATAAGGGGAAGCCATCTTTTACAGATGTAAAACACTTATGTGATGCTATCGGCATAGAGCATGTTCTTATCCAATGTGAGAAAGAGTTCTCAACTCATGTTATAGATTACTTTACTGAAGCTTATATGAAGGGGTTAACTCCCAATCCCTGCGTGCAGTGTAATAAATGGATAAAATGGGGATTCCTTCTCGATAAAGTGTTTGAACTTGGTGCGTCCTATCTTGGGACTGGACATTACGCTGGTATTGAAAAGAATCCACAAACTGGCAGATATCTTTTGCGGATGGGTAGAGACAGGCAAAAGGACCAATCGTATTTTTTATGGCAACTTTCACAATTCCAACTCGCGCATACATTATTCCCCCTTGCCTCATACACAAAGAAGATGGCTTATCAAAAAATTGAGTCGTATGGTCTGCACCTCGAAAAAAGCGAAGAGAGTCAAGAAGTATGTTTTATTCCGGATAATGATTACCATGCCTTTTTGCGTCAGAAGCATCCAGGCAAGATCGTGGCAGGAAATATTTTGAACACACAGGGGGAAGTTATCGGACGGCATGAAGGATATCCATTTTATACAATTGGACAACGCAAAGGATTGGGAGTTAAAGGTTCTAAGCGATTGTATCTGCTTGAAATTCGGCGAGACTCGAACGAGATAGTGGTGGGCGAGCATGATCAACTAAAAGGATCTGAGCTCTTTGCTAATCAGTGCAATTGGATTGCCATTGAGAATTTGGATAGACCGATGGAAGCCTTAGCCCAAATTAGGTATAGGGCAAAGAAATCGCCATGTCGTATAATTCCTGAAGGGGATAAGGTAAAAGTAGAATTTGAAACGCCCCGGTACGCTATTTCTCCGGGGCAGTCAGTCGTATTCTACGATGGTGAGTATGTAGTGGGTGGAGGAATTATTATGAAAGATAGGCAGAAGAATGCCAACTGGTAAGAGAAAAAGCAGCATATGCAAATCAAATGTAAAGCAATGAAGAATACATCTAAGCGGAGGCAAAAATATGCGAAAATCTAATAAACAAGTGGAACTGGAACATAGAATTTTGAAGCGGCTTTCAGACAAAGCACTAAGTATAGCAGAGGTGATGTTAAACGACCCTGAGATTCAGGCGATGCAGGAATACGCAAATATTGTGGCTATCAAGCGACTGGGCTATAATGACCATGGGCCTGTGCATATGCGAAAATCAGCCTTGAATGCCCTTATTATGTTTGACTTGCTCCATAAATCTGGTATCAAGTTTAATCTCGAAAAAGAGAAAATCGGGAGTGTAGAGGATAGTAAGATAGCCGTTCTTATGGCTACTCTTCTGCACGATATTGGGATGGCTGTAACGAGAGAAAATCACGAAGTACTTAGCATTATACTTTCTCTCCCAACTATTGAAAGAATAATGGGCCAGTTCTACCGCGATGATATATTCAAACGGTCTGCTATAAAATCCATTATAGTGGAAGGAATTATTGGCCATATGGCAACTCAGGAAGTTTATACGATAGAAGCAGGCTTAGTACTTATTGGTGATGGATGTGATATGGAAAAAGGTAGAGCCCGAATCCCTGCCCTTCTTTCAAAGCCCCCACAAATTGGTGATATTCACAAGCATTCTGCCGGCTCTATTCAAAAAGTAACTATTACAGAAGGAGAAAAAAAGCCGATCAAGATTGTAGTAAGTATGAAAGAATCCGTTGGCCTTTTCCAGATAGAAGAAGTCCTTTTCCCCAAGATCTCTTCAAGCCCTGTGAAACCTTATATAGAATTGTTTGGTGATGTTAATGGGGAAAGGCTTCTCCAATATCTTTAATTGAATCGTTCATTATATTTCTGGTGATTAAACTTTTTTCCTTAGAAACACTCTAAATAAACAGATGGAAACAGATGGAAAATGATAAATTGAACCAGTTGTTTCAGGATAATTATAAAAAGATATTTCTGCTATCCTTAAAGATGCTTAAAAGTGAAGAGGATGCAGAGGATGCAACCCAGGATATCTTTATGAAGGCATTTCAAAATATCGAAAAATTTCGCTATGAGGCTAAATTTTCAACATGGTTATACCGAATAGCACTTAATCATATTTATACAATGCAAAAGAACAAGGCTAAAAATTATCATTATGACTTATCTCAGGTTGCTAATTCTCAAAGCTCAAGCACAACCCCTGAATCTGTGCTGAGGGAAAAGGAATTGTTTAGTAAGTTAGAAGAGCTTATTGATTCCTTGCCCCGGAGGCAAAAAGAGGTTTTCCTACTTCGATATTACGCTGAGTTCCCCTTTCACAAGATAGCAGAGATTTGCAAAAGAAGTGTCGGGGCTGTTAAAAGTAGTTACTTTTTTGCCATGCAAAAGATTAAGAATGGGTTAGAAAAAGATCGTTTATTAGATTTTTAAGAGGGGTTGTATGCGACACATTTCGGATAAAGATTTATTAATGTTTTTAACAGGAGATATTTCTACCAAAGACTATGAAAGGATTTCTCATCACCTGAAGGGCTGTAAAAAATGTCGTGATGCTCTTGCGGAGTGGCAAAAGATAATCAGGGTAACAGAAAATTATATTGAGGAGGATAAAAAGTCTATCCGTATTCCAGAATTTACATGGGTGAGCCAAAGCTGGCAGCAAGAGGAAGGGCATTTCTCTTGGCTAAGATATTGGCTAAAACCAGCCATAGCAACTGCGGCAGTGGTTGTCCTAACTATTCTGGGTTTGCTTATCTTTCCACAACCCCAAGAAGAGAATTTTGCGGGTTATTCTAACCGTATCGTTTTAGTTGATGATTATGGCTATGAAGTTTATGAAATCGATAATGAATTCTTTACCTATCTTGAAGAAGCAATATTAAATACAATTTGCCATGATACAATTCTACGCAACGACATTTTGTATAGCTCCTCAAGTAGTATTGCAGAGTTAGTTGACTTGGAAGTAATGCAATAAATCCAGGAAGAAATCCAAGAAGCAAGAATAAATCCCCTCCCATAGGAGGAATAATGAAGAAAAAGGTGTTTGTGATAACGCTAATAGTCCTGATTGGACTCGCTCTTGTCCTTTCAGCGCAGCCACGCGAGCCTTATCCAGGCTTTCACTCAAGGTCTCCAAATCGAGAAATAGTTCGGCAATATCGTTCGCTGGAACTGCTCAAAACCTTAAACCTTTCGGAAGAGCAGAGTTATCGAATATTACCTATCATAAGCGATATCGAATCCGCTCGGGAAGAGCATTTTACCCAATATCAGAGCAATTTGGATGAACTTGCAGAGGCTCTTAAGCAGGAAAAACCTTCTGAGAAAGAGCTGCGAAAACTCAACAGTGAAATTCTTGAACTCCAAAGAATTCATTGCGAGACCGTGAATGAGGATATGCAGAGGCTTGCCTCTGAACTCACACAAGAGCAATTTGCCAGATATCTTCTCTTTGAGAATCGCTTTCTGCAGCGCCTTAGGGAGCGCATATCAGAGTATCACGAACAACGAGAAATGCACAGTAATACCAGTGATACCTGTGATACCTGTAATAACTAATTCCACACTCTCCCGTCCCAAAAGGAGCAGAATATATTCTGCTCCTTTTTTGATTTTTTTGCATTTTGTGTCCCAGTTACAGATTCTCTATTTCTCTTTCTCTTCTCCGACGGTTAGCGGATTGTTTTTGATCACCTTTTCTTTATATGGATTTCTGCGAATTGCTGAGTTTGAAATAGTGTTATTTTTTTTGCGCGTGCAAGTTCAAGGATAGCCAGAAAAGAAGCAATAATCTCCTGCTTGGTATGATCCTTTATTATCTCGGAAAAGGTGATATGAGTTTTTCTACTTAGCATCCCTTTAATAACCTTAATTTTGTCCTCAACTTTAATTTTATCAAGCCGGATGTTCTCTGGTACGGGCTGGCTAGTATGAGGGATATATTTCCCCATAACTTTAATAAGGGTGTACAGGTTTGCCTCTAATTCGCTAAGTTCATAAGAAGTTGCTTCCTTTAGAATCTCTCTCTTTGTGGCTTTGTCTATCTCTTTGTAAACATAATATTGATTCTCTTCAGCCAGTTTTGCCAGCTGTTCACTCGCTTGCTTGATTTTCTTGTATTCTAACAAACTTTTTACCAATTCTGCCCTTGGGTCTTCTAACTCCTCTTCTTCGTTGGATGGCGCAGGCAAGAGCATCTTTATCTTTATTTGCATAAGTGTGGTTGCTATCTCCAAAAATGAGCCTTCAATGCCCAAATCAAGCTCTTTCATAAGTGATAAATACTTAAGATATTCAGAAAGAATAAAGGCTATAGGAATATCATAAATATCAATTTTATGTTTACGAATAAGAAGGAGGAGAAGATCCATAGGACCTTCAAAATTAGGTAATTTTACTTTGTATATTTTGCTCATCTTCTGTTTTCCGCCAGCTGGCGGCTAAGATTTCTGTTAGCATTATGCCATTGCGCCTAACGCTCCGAGCGTATCTAAAGTCCACCGAAGGCGGATTTGGGCGGAGTGCCGAAGACACGAAGCCAGATACGCTATGTTAGGCGAAGTGGTACAAATACTCATAGATGACCTACCGCGTAAGCTATTACCGAGAATACTATCAAGAAGCCAAGTCCTGGGATGAAGTGCGGCGCAAATGTGTTGGGCCCTCCTCTCCCCCACTGTTTAATTACTGCTCTCCATTCATCTTCGGAATAAAATTTTGAATAGAATTTTTCCGTCGCAATTACTGCATGCAGGATACGATGAAAACCAAATACGGAAAGTGAAGCAAATGCGGCAGACATTATCGGTAACGCTCCAAACGTTTGGGGAACGATCCAGTTAAATAATACCCAGAGCCAAAGGATGGGAGCTACGTTTATAATACCGAATGCTGCTAGAAAGCGAGAGATTGCATGGCGCCGTTTATTTGGGGAGAAAAATAGATGGGTATCGAAAAGGCGATACCTTCCGATCGTAGCTAAGACGGTTGCCCAGAAAATCCCATAAAAAAGTATCAACGCATCTTCACCTGTAAACATTATTATCTACCTCCTTACCATTTCGCCTAACGTTTTGCGGATAAAAGAAGTTGCCGAAGGCAATTTGGAGAAATCTCTGATT
>JBNGDW010000040.1:0-13571 GCA_049975325.1 Cloacimonadia bacterium
ATATATAACAGGGGATGACCATATTGCCGCGTCAGTTTCTATTGGGAAGCCCTCCAGTGGTTCGCCAGAGGCGGAGATTGCATAAAGCAAGCCGTCGTTTCCTCCAGCTAAAATATCTTGAACTCCATCAGAATTAATATCGCCAATAGCAGCATCGGAAGAGAGCGGGGAATCTACATTATAGGGGAAGTTTGGGAAATCATTCCCATCGTGGTCGAGTATATAAAATTTCCCATCTATCCCAGGAGCGATAATTTCCAGATATCCATCGCTATTTAAATCTGCAAGCGAGGGTGTGCAAATCATCTGATTCTCAGTTTCATAAGCAAAAATTATTGTTCCATCATTATCAATCGCATGGATTTTTCCTGCGCGGGTGGTAACAATAATTTCCAGTTGCTGATCGTTATCGATATCTCCCACAGCGTGTGATGCCCACACTGATTCATTCAATTCAACTGGGAATCCGGGCATAAGTGTAGCATCTGACTCAAAAGCGTAGATATTCCCCATTGCATCTACAACTATCAGTTCTTTTTCATTATCATTATCAAAATCTATTGCAACAGGCGAACTTTTTACTGCATTGCCCAGGTATACAGGCCAGTTTGGCAGTGTTAATGAGACATCCAGGCTACATTTATATCTTTTTTCAAAAGGATAATCAGTATTGGTGTTTGCTTTAACAACGAGCCGATACTCTATGGATTCATAACCACAATTTTCCGAAACCTGAAATACGAAAGGATTGGTGGCATTTGTTGCTATATCACCAGGAAGCATATCTGGGAAGGTGGAAATACTATCAATAATTGTGATTTGATTACCTTCATGTTGCATAGTTACAGTAATATTGGAAGCGGGTTGCCATTCGGGAAGATTTTCTAGTGTAAGTACCATATTAACGGTCTCGCCCGGGTTTATTATGCCATCTCCGTCGCCGAGTGTATCATTGTATGTGATTTCATTCAGCACAAGGTAGGGGAATTCGCCATCCAGGACAATGATTTCAAGCTGTGGATCTCCAAATAATATCAGTTCATAATAGCACCAGCGGATAAAGGGATTATCCACTTCGCTAATTAAAGAAGTTATTGAATAATTCTGGCAGTCACCCAAGCGTGTAATATTTTCAGTAAACAATCCGTCAAAGAATGTTCTATCAAATTGTTGTGAGGGACCTTCTATTGATCCTGGCATATACCATCCGTAGCGGGTATTTCCGATAAACGCCATCGGACCGCCCTGGGCAATTACCAGTCGCTCAGCCACAGCTTCCCTCGTGCCACTTGTTCCCTCATCAAACGCAGCTGGATAGCATCCCTGAGTGTAAATGAGACCATACTCATTATTTGTCAGCAGGTCAGGAGATTCTGGGCTCATACCCATCAAGATATAATAATTGGCATGTCCCATATGATTTAATATGCCTGTACCCTCAGCAATTGCGTTAAATACAGCCTCATTTGAGTAAGTGCCGTCACGCTGATACAAAGTTGTTACATGATACTTTTCTTGAGGGAAATAGGTTAGGACATCATCTTTATAGTCACCACCCCAGGTAGGTTGGTTATCAAGCCTTTCTCCCACCATACATGCCTTTTCTAATGCTGGTTTTGGCACGGTTGCATATTGTATAATCTTATTTAATGCGTTTATAAAATCCTCTTCTGTATCACCAGGAATCCTACCGATAGCAATTTCCGGTGAGAAATCGACACTATCCACTGGGTATTCTCCATAAATTCCGTTATCATTAGCATCGAATGTACCATCTAAGGCAGAGAAGTACAGGTCAGAGGGGATATAACCGGTCTCATTTCCTGCTTGGACAAAAAACTTTCGTACAGGTATGATTTCATCGTCTCCACCCAGAAGTACATATTGAAGAGGCTTGTTTGATGTGTTCCAGGTTTGATATGCATCAATAATGAAATTCCTCAGTTTATCTGCACTGTCTTCTCCCTCGTATTGATCATAAATATCTTCAATTGAAAAAACTCCCACATCTGTTCCTTGCGAAGATTTCCATGAACAAAATGAATCAAAGGCTGATTCAAAATCGGGTGAAGTGATAATAATATATTCGTATGGCTCATCTATGTTTATTAGGTTAGTTATGGGAAAGTGGTGCGATTTTCTACCATAATATGAGAGAATTTGCTCTGGATTTTCTACCATCTGTTCAAGCTGTTTATTTATTTGAGTGATGTTACCCAACATTTTTTCTTGATAGGCAGCAAGTTCAGAGTTATGCTCCGTTGTTATTTTCAGTTCCCAGTTGGCTGCATAATCTATTTCTTCGGAGGCTGGTATATATCTGAAGGGGAATATATTGATAACTGCAATACAATGCCCGGCATACATTTGAGTAAAAAGATATTTGTATTCATTTACGGGAAATGGCAAATTTGAATTATAGATAGACTTATCAGGCAGAGATGGTCTTAATGGACTTTGGTTTATAGGTTGAGGTATGCGAGCATAATCAATATAAACATTTTCTGCTACCTTTTCCCAGTCTGAGTGAGTGACCTGGACAGAGGATACCTTTTCACCAAATGGCAGAAGTATATAAGCAGAATAAAAAGGAATTTGCGGTGCACCAGGCTGCATCAATGTCGATGAATAGGGGGATTCAATCCTATTGCCTTTTATCAAAGGCTGTTCAAAATGAAGGGGGACAATTAGTTCACTGGCATGCAATAAGGTAACACAGGAGAAAATACTAACCAATATTATGATTACAGATAACTTTTTCATTGATGTATTCCTTATTTAATTTTTTGAACTTGATTGGGGCAAAAAAGCAGTGAATTTCTCAATGGAGTCAATATATTTGTTAAATATTACGGCAGTACCTGTTTATTATCTATCTTTTCCTTTTCTTTGTTTGTAATTTTTGTGAGTTCTGCTCATGGGTAATAAGTTCATAGAGTTTTTCTCCCATAGTAGAGATTTTAGGATTTTTATCACGCTTCCAATCTTTTATTGTCTCTTTAGTGAGCATCTCGAAATCTTTATTTCTCTCTTTACCATTACTTGTTAAACTACTTGTAAGCTTTTTCATAGAGACCCAGATAGTTTTGATTCTTTTTTCATTTGCATCTCTTAGCCATTCTTTTAGATAAGGATATACATCCGCAGGTCTGGCTCGGGCGAGTTGAACAATGGTATGGGTTATTTTCTTTTGCACTTCTATGCTTTCGTCATCAATGATTTTTTCAATAAACTCCATTGCAAAGTGGGGGTCCTTGGGAGCTATGTTTCCCAATCCATGAAATGAAAGAGAACGCTTGTTTTCGTCTGAGCTTTCAATCCATTTTAGCATATTCTGTTTCATAAGATTTGGGTATTTTTTCCAGAATTGGTCCATGATATTTTCGGCTTCCCACTTGATATCATTATAATATTTGCTGACGATATCTATAATCTTTTCAGGTTCGCCGTCGTAGTAATAATAGAAAAAGAAGAGTGCTGTTGCTCGTTTAGCATAGTTGTGTGAATTCAAGAGCTTTTTTATAAAATTTTTGGCGAGTTCTTCTTTTAATGGAGACTTTGCTAAAGTCTCTGCAATGATAAGACGGCCAAAGTAATTTTTACAGCCAGCAAGTTTTTCGAGAGTGGCTTTCCCTTTCTTATCATCCTTTTGGACAAGTTCTAATGTTTTCTTCGTTTCTTCGATTAATTCTTGTTCTTCTTTGTCTGTCAATCTGCCTATTTCTTTAACCATAATAGCCTCGACTTATTGGAAAATAGTTTGTAAGATGCGTTTCCCATTATTAAAGAAACCTTTAAAGCAGGATAAAATTCTATGTCTGGATTTTTCTTTTTAAGATGTAACCTGATTAATAATTTTTATATCCTATGTCTAAAAACCTGTCAAGTAAAAATAGTATAGTTTTGTTTGAAGATTCGTCAAGGGTATATGGATTTCAATCAAGAAGAATTTTTATTTTATTGCTCGTCTCTTGCTTATGAATATTTTCTGACCAAAGGAGGTAGAGGAATTTTTTAATCTTCTGACTTGACAAAAGGTTAGTAAAGTTCAATATTTTTAGGTAAGTAATGAAATACAACAAGAGGGTGCCTATATATAAGTTAGAAGCGAAGAAAGATAGGGCTATTTTGGTGGGACTTCAAACTGAGTCCCAATCACATTGGGATGTAGAGGAGTCACTTAAAGAACTTGCCCAACTTGCTGAGACTGCTAATATAGAGGTCGCTCATATCACGAAGCAAACCAGACCCCAGCCTCATCCTGCATATTATATTGGTCCTGGCAAGGCAAGAAAAATGGCAGGTCTTGCGAAAGTATATGATGCAAATATTATCATTTTTGATGATAATCTAACTCCATCTCAGGACAGAAACCTTCATTCTGTTATACACAGGCAGATTATCGATCGTAGTCAGCTTATATTGAACATATTTGCTCAGCACGCGAAAACTTATCAAAGCAAGATTCAGGTAGAGCTTGCCCAACTTGAGTATAATCTATCCAGACTAAAGCATCAGTGGCGTCATCTTTCCCGAATAGAAGGAGGGATCGGGCTGCGCGGTCCGGGAGAGAAACAGCTCGAGGTTGACCGGCGCCGTATCCGTGATAGGATTGCCCTACTTAAAAGTAAACTTCAAACCATTGAGAAAACAGTAGCAACAAAGAAAAAGAAACGCGAAAATATCTTTTCAGTTGCCCTTGTAGGCTATACAAATGCAGGCAAGACCTCTCTTCTGAAAAGGCTTACCCACACAGACGGCTTTATCGCTGATAAACTTTTCGCCACCCTGGATACCACCACGCGCCGCAAAAAGCTCTCTTCAAATGATATGATTGTTGTCTCAGATACAATTGGTTTTATCCGTAAACTGCCACCCTATCTTATTGCCTCTTTTCATGCTACATTGCAGGAAGTAATAAACGCTGACCTGCTCCTGCATGTTATTGATATCTCACATCCCAAATTGTATGAGTATATAGAGGCTGTACTTTCTACTCTTGAGGGAATAGAGGCTATTAATAATAATAATATGGTATTTGTTTTTAATAAAATTGATTTGCTTCCTCATAACCAGTTACTTTTTTTAAAAAAGAAATTACATATTGATTTTCCCAATTCTATTTTTATATCTACGAAAACTGGCGAAAACTTTTCTGCGGTTGAAAAGAAGATAATAGAGATTCTGCGCGCTCAAAAAAGAGAAGTATCCCTTAAAATTCCAAATAAAGAGCAAAAAATGATTTCTTTCATCTATGAGTACGCAGAAGTTTTAAAACGACGCTATAATAATGGATTTGTGCACATGAAGATTCGTATACCCAATCCTCTTTATGCCCAAAATTTTAATGAATTCCGCAGATATGAGTTTAAAACTAAACGAATGGCAAAACGAAGAGAAATTATTTCCTGAGAATAATGTTCTCTTATTTCTTCATAATTTCGTGTGCGGTGAATACTGCAACTAGGAAATAAATCTAGCTATTAAACCAATTGGGCATCATAGTCCTTACACTTTATTGAATTTTTGTTAGGAAACTCGAAGTAACTTACTCCATTCAAATAATTTTCCCCATTTTAGTCGATTGAAAGGCGGAGAGGCATCAAAAGGAAGAGATTATAGTTGTCTTCAGGGTATTCTGTATTGTAGAAGAGGACAGGGTCTAAGCTATTTTCAAGCTTGATTTGTACTACTTCTGTATCTATAAGATTTAGTATTTCGAGTAAGTATTTATAATTAAAGCCAATTTGGAATTTATCGATATTTTGTGATGATTCCAGGGAGATGACCTCATCAGCAGAACCTTTTTCCATATCTTCAGAATTGATTTCAAGTTGATTTTTAGAAAAGTTTAAAACAATGCGGTAGGTATCTTCAGAGGCGAGCAGCGATACTCGGCGGATAGCATCTGTAAGTGACTGCACATTAATCTCTACAGTCTTTGAGTTATCATACGGAATAACAGCTTCATAGTCTGGGTAGTTTGCTTCTATAAGACGAGAATATATTTTGTATCCATTATAATCAAAGCTAATTGAATTCTCTTCTGTAAGTATACGCAGTTCAGTGTCTTGTTCATTGATTATTCGTCTGATAAGATTCGCTCCTTTTACAGGCATTATAATGCTTTTTTTACCTGTTTTTATGGGGAGTTTTGTCTCATATTTTGCTAGCCGTTTTCCTTCTGTAGCAACCATCTTTTGCAGATCATCGTCCAGTTCCCATAAAATACCAGAAAATGCAGGCCTGCCAATTTGTTCCGATACAGCAAATGATGTCTTTTCAATCATTTTAGAAAAAAGTTCTGCATTCATTGTAAAACTTTGTCTCCAATCCCTTTCGGGAGGTATAGGGAAGTCTTCTGGATCTGCGCAATTAAGCTTAAATTTGCTTTGGAGACAGTTTATTAGACACCCGCCAGCTGACGGAGATGAAAAATGAATTTCTTCATCAGGCAAAAAGCGAATTATCTCTGCTATATTTTTTGCCGGGATAGCCATTTTGCCACCTTGCTCAATATCACACTCTATTTCCGCGAGGGCAGAAACCTCAAGATCGGTGGCAAAAAGTTGTATGGTGCCTGTATTTTCATCCGCCTGTAATAAGATGTTAGTAAGAATAGGCATTGGATTTCTTACTGGTACTATAGAATTAAGAAACTGTATTTTGGGAAGTAGTATATCTTTCTGTAATGTAAATTTCATCGCGCCTCTCATTATTGGGATAGTTAAGGGAAGCAAGGAGCTATGCTATGCCCCTTGCTTCCTCAGAAACGACTCACTATTTTACTGCCTCTTTGAGTTTCTTTCCAGGCTTGAACTTAGGGACTTTCATTGCAGGGATTCTAATCTTTTCTCTTGTTGCAGGATTTACACCAGTGCGAGCTGCTCTTCTTGCCACATTAAAGGTTCCAAACCCCACTAATGTAACCTTTTCTCCTTTCTCTAAGCTCAGCTGAATGTTATCAAAGACAGCAGTTACAGCATCGGCAGCTTTCTTTTTGGATAAACCAACTTCAGCCGCCACCTTCTCGGTTAAGTCTTGTTTAGTCATTTTAATCCTCCTACTTTAGGATTTTCGCTTAAACATATGTTTAAACTTAAACATAAGTTCTTTTTTCTATTTATTTCTGTCAAGATTTTTATATTTTTATTTTGCAATACCTCTTTTGGAGGCTGAAACAAACTCTAAAAAGTGTTGAATTTCAGGGGTCAACTCTATTGTAGTTTTTATCTTATTAACGGCCTGACTGGTATTTAGGTGTGAGTAGTAAAAAACCTTAACCACCTTTTTAAGACGAGCTATTGTCTCTTGCGAAAAGTTGTTTCTTTTTAGCCCGACTATGTTCAGGCTATAGGTTTTATATGGTGACCCTGCGCCTAATGTGTACGGTGCTATGTCTTTGGTCACCCTAGACAAGCCCCCAACAAAAGCAAAACAGCCAATTTTTACGAATTGATGTACAGGAGTCATTCCGCCTATACTTGCATGGTGTTCTATGCGTATATGGCCACTTAAATTTACACAGTTAGCCAATATGACATTATCATCAATTTGACAATCATGTGCAACATGTACATAAGCCATCAGAAGGCAGTTTTTCCCTATCCTGGTTGGATGTTCAAGACTGGTGGAACGATGTACTGTTACGAACTCTCTAATTATAGTATTTGAGTCTATAACCGTGAGAGTGGGTTCTCCTTTGTACTTAAGGTCCTGGGGAGCCATTCCAATAACTGAGGAATGAAAGATATGACAATTTTTGCCAATAGAGGTATTGCCATCAATAATAACATTTGAATCTATAATAACACCTTTACCAAGATGAACATCCGGACCCACCTGTGAATACGGACCAATCTTTACGCCCTCTTCAAGTGCTGCGTGGCTATCTACTATTGCGGTCGGATGTATTTCTACACTCATTTTTTCACCACCTTTGCCTTGAATTCACCTTCACAGGCAAGCATTCCATCAATATACGCCTCTCCTTCCATAATATTAAGTCCTCCCTTTGATTTAATCCTTCTCATATGGAATTCCAATCTATCTCCTGGTTGCACAGTTTTGCGAAACTTTACCTTATCAATACCTACAAAATATGCAAGATATTCTTTAGGATTATCATAATCATTGAGAATAAGGATACCGCCAGTTTGTGCCATAGCCTCTATAATCAGAACACCTGGCATAACAGGATGTCCTGGGAAATGTCCCTGGAAAAAGGGCTCATTTGCTGTTACATTCTTGATACCCACGATTGATTCTCCGGCAACAAATTCAGTTATTTTATCAACCAGCAGAAAGGGATAGCGGTGGGGGAGTATCCTTTTAATCGCCTCAACATCGAATACAACATCTTTTGTTGCTTTCTTTTGATATTTTTTCTTTAAAGTTTCATTCTCGTATAACTTACGGATTTTTTTTAGCAATTCAATATTCGTTTTATGTCCAGAACGCGCTGCCAGAATATGTCCCTTGAAGAAGATACCAAGCAAGGCAATATCTCCAATAAGGTCTACTACTTTATGGCGAACAAATTCATTATAATAACGCAGAGGTTCAGGATTAAGTATATTATCTTTATTCAGTTTAAAATCTCCTTTATAATTGAAAAGTTTACGTAGCTTTTCTTGATCATCTTGGGAGATATTCTCTTCGCCAATCACGACCGCATTTCCTAAACTCCCACCTTTAATCAGTCCGGCCTCGCAAAGTTGTATGACATCTTTTAGGAAACAGAAGGTTCGAGCAGATGCAAATCCTTCTTCAAATTCATCTTTCAATGAAATCATAGAAGTATATTGAGGTTTTAGTAGGGGATGGTTAAAGTCAATGAAAAAGGTTATTTTAAGAGAGTCTGAAGGCACGACCACAACATCCACATTATCCTCTGGTACCGAAAAGGAAAGAGGCTTTTCCAGTTCAAGATAGAGTCTTTTTGCATTTTGCTCAACAATTCCGCTTTTTCGCAATGCTTTCACAAATTCAATAGCACTTCCATCTGCCACTGGAATTTCTTCTCCATCTATTTCTACAATAATATTATCAATTTCAAGCCCTCTAATTGCAGCGAGTACATGCTCTACAGTTGCCACTTTTGCATTGTTAATACCCAGATTAGTGCCTCGTTCAAGACTGATTACATGTTTGAGGTCTGCGGGGATTTCTGGCTTTCCTGGAAGGTCGATACGCCTGAATATAATCCCTGTATTTTCCGGAGCCGGCTTAAATGTAACAGTACCTATCTTACCCGTATGAAGTCCGATACCTGTATAACTTATAGGTTTTTGGATTGTACATTGTTTTTCTTCATCTTGATTCATTATCTTTTTCTCCTTCAGGAATGTGTAGCTTATCTTGCTTTATGTCTAGGCCCATTGATTTTGCCAATTTATAGAGAATTTTGCGCATTTCCGGAAGTTTTCTCATAGCAGCGATGATTCTTCGTTGTTCTTGAGCCTCTGTGGCAGGATAACCAAAGATTGTTTTTCCATCAGGCACATGATTGGTTACTCCGGATTGAGCGGCTATCTTAACATTTTTTCCTATTTTTATATGGTCAGCCACTCCCACCTGCCCAGCAAGAATGGAGTTCTCGCCAACCTCACAACTCCCTGCAATTCCTGTCTGGGCACAGATAATAGCATTGGGTCCGATCGTAACATTATGGGCAATTTGAACTAAATTATCAATTTTTGTCCCATGTTTTATAATAGTATCACCAAGCGTACCTCGATCAATGGTAGTATTTGCCCCAATTTCTACATCATCCTCAATAATTACTCTACCGAGTTGCGGTATTTTTCTATGTTTCTTTCCATCCCAAAAATATCCAAATCCATCTGCCCCGATTACAGTTCCAGCATGAATTCGCACATTCTTGCCAATAACCGTTTCAGGATAGATAGTAACGCTTGAAAATATATGACTCCCATCTCCTATGGAGGAGTTATGCTTGATAATGGAGTTATCTTCAATATATACTCCTTCCCCCAGAGATACACCATCTTCTATGACTACATGGCTTCCGATTTTTACATTCTCCGGCAGGATAACATCTCGCGCTATCAAAGCTGTCTGGTGGACATTTTTTCCGATTAGCTTTTGCTCTTCTCTTTTCAGTAGAAAAGCAATAACGGAGAGGAACGAAAGGTACGGGTGCTTACATAAAATATAATTTTTGGAAGGGAGCTTATTTAGTTCTATGGTTTCTGGAACAATGATTGCACCAGACTGAGAAGCAAGCAGGTCTTTTAAATATTTTTTGTCCTGATAGAAAGCGAGGGATGTATTATCCGCTTCATCCAGTGTTGCTACGGCTGAGATTTTCGTCTCAGAGGCTGAAACCAGTTTGCCATCTGCAATCCTTGCTACTTCATCAAGGCTTAAACTAGTTTGGAATCTTTTCATACGAAAGCACTTCTTAGTTTGGAGAACTATAGCTACAGATTGCTCTCAGATTTTTTGCAGAAATTATTCTTATTCTTTTTCCACGGATTCGCTGATTTTTTCCATCACAAGTTCTGTGATATCGAGACTTTCTTTTGCATATAGCACGATTTCACCCTGTAGGGTATAGGCATTGAGGATAAGGTCAAAATCATTTTCTTCAGCCACCTGATTTATGGCAGTGATGATTTTTTCACTAATTGGCTGTAGCAGTTCCTGCTGTCTTTGCATGGCGCGGTTCTGCAGAGTTGAGGCAAGCTCATAATATTCGCGCTCTTTCTTTTCGATCAAGGCGAGTTTTTCTTCTTTACGCTCTTCCGAGACAATAGGGGGAAGATTGTCATATTCATTTTGAAGTCGTTCTATTTCCTGTTCTATTTCTTGAAGTTCACGCTGCCATTCACTGACATTTTGACTAAACTGTGCTTCTGCTTCTACTCTTTCAGGAAGTTGTTCATACACTCTCTCAACCTCTACATACCCTATTTTTAGTTCCTCTGCATAAAGCCCTATTGCGCCAAATATCAAGGGAATGGTGCAGAGGAGAATGATTTTTTTGCTGTAATTCCATGAATTGAATCTCATAAGGACTCCTTGTCATCTATTTTTGTGTTAAAAATTAGAAAATTGTACCTAACTGAAAATGAAATTCCCACTTATCCTCAGTCTCTTTGTCGAATCCATAAGCATAGTCAAAGCCAAGCGGCCCAAATGGGGTCGTAATTCTGATACCGATTCCAGCACCTCTTTTTAAATCGTGAACATTGATATCACTGAAATGCTTGTAGGCATTACCAGCGTCAAAGAAGAGAACGCCAAAAAACTGGTCACCTGCAATCGGGATAGTTAGTTCAGTGGAAAGGATGAGTTCAGCGTTTCCACCTTCATATCCGGGCACACTTCGTTCAGCATAGCCCCGAATTCCATCCAGCCCAATACCACCAGGATAGAACCTTTCTTCAGGTGGCACTGATTTTGAGTCACCGTAGGCACTTATATAACCGACTCTCCACTTCCAACCTAATGCTGTCTCCCAGAACAATGGCAGATACCAATTTGTTTGAAGAATCTCTTTATAGAAATTTATATCACCCCGAAACGGTCCACCAGCCAATTGAGTAGATGATCGGATCAAAGAGCCTTGAGTGGGGCGGAATACATTATCCCTTCCATCCCTCTCCAGTGTGAGAGATACCTCACTGGTTAATTTTTTCCCTTCATCAGCCAGTTGCTGTAGTTCTTCTGAGACATAATCATTGGCATCCAAGATATTGTATTCTTTTTGCGTAACAGAATAACCCACTGTAATTCGTGAATAATCTACCCACGGTATCAAAGTACCGGCTCGGATACCTCCGCCAGCCTCTTGTATCCTATAATTCCAGTCAGTCCAATCTCGGCGTGTATGATAAGCATCAACTCCCAGCAATAAATTCCTATCTGCTAAGTAGGGATTGGTAAAGCTGATATCATAGTCCTGAGTCACACTGCTAAACTCCCATTTCAAGGAGACTCTCCAGGCGTTTCCAAAGAGATTACTATGTGAGAGTCCGAGAAATCCAGTAAATTTATCCAATTGATCATAACTGATGCCCGCAGTCACTGTGCCTGCTACCTTTTCTTCCACCTCAAAAGTTATGTCCACATCCCCATCATCATTTATTGGTTGATAAGAAAGTCCAATGTTAGGTGTAAAAAATCCCAGATTATAGATATTTCTCTGACTTTGAATTATAAGAGACTGACGAAAATAATCCCCGGGCACTACTTCAAGCTGTCTCCTTACAATCTTTTCCTTTGTTTGCGTATTCCCCTGAATAAAGATCTTTCTTATCTTCACGTGATTATTCTCTGAAATCTGGATAACAGCATTGACAGAATCTTTTACCTGTTTTATCTCAGGTTGAACCACAGAATAAATATATCCTTCTTCATAATAGAGCGAACGGATATCATGAAGCTGTTCTTCAAACTCTTGCTGATTAAAAACCTCTCCGGGCTTTATCTCAATAAGTGATAGAATCGTTTCATCGTCAAAGCGCGTATTTCCCTCTACAGAGACCTTGCCAACCTTGTATTTATTCCCCTCGTAAACATCTATTTGAAGGATAAGATTTCCTTTTTCATCATAGTCGTAATCCCAGCCTGTAACGTTTGCGTCAATGAACCCTTCTGAGTGGTAAAATTCTTCAATTCGGGTAAGGTCTTCCTCAAATTGATCTATCTTAAACACACCTGAACGGAAGAAACTTTTCGTCTTAGTTTTCATCACTCCCCGCAATTTGTCTTCAGCCACCTGATGATTGCCAGTAAACTGGACATCATTCACGATTAGGCGTTCACCCTCATCGATTAAGATTGTCAGGATAACATTATTGGGAGCGACTTTCTGGGTTTTTATATCTACTGATGCCAGCAGATACCCTTCCTGGTGATAAAGCGCGAGGATTTTTTTCTTAACTTCAAATGCCCTGCTTTCAGACCAATAATCCCCCTCAACCAAGCGAGTGGAGTCAATTATAGCAGCTGTTTTCACTTTTTTATTCCCTGTGATAAGAAATTCTTCTATAATTGGTTTCTCCACAACTTTTATGATAAGTTCAACGCCTTTTTCGGTATCAATCTTATTTATCCGCACATCTTCAAACAGGTCTAATTGATAGATATTTCGTATCGCTTCTGACACGCGCGCGGGAATATAGATATCGCCCAAAGCCAGTTGAGAGGCTGACTTGATAAGATCTGGGCTTACATTGATATTTCCTGTGACCGTGAGAGATGTGATATACTGATACTCCTGAGCCTCTGCCGAAGCAAAAGAGATAAGGAGCAACAGGATGAGAAGCAATGGGAATTGCCTTTTCATAATCGGCTTTTTCATACTATCTTTCAAACTTTTCATAAGAGACTAATAATTTTAGACATCTCAGATTAAGTAAAGTTTTTTATATAATAAGAAAAAATTTCTTATCAACAAGCAATTATAAAAACAATGAATAATGAAAAGGGAAAAGGGGAATGGGGAAATGAGAAACAGGGAAAGGGGAAATGGAAAAGGGAAAAGGGAAAAGGGAAAAGGGAAAAAATTGATTAAAACTTGTCCGCCTACTGGCGGAAAC
>JBNGDW010000041.1:0-758 GCA_049975325.1 Cloacimonadia bacterium
TCAGAGTATAGCCAAATGCTGCGCCAAAGCTTATCATCAGGAAAATAATCCCAAGCCTTGCCGTACCACCCAATACTCCTTCATGTTTTTTGCTAAAGTAGAAATAAATCACGCCTGTAACCGTACCTATGATTAGAATAAGTTGGCCTATAATAACTGTAATATTTGAAGAGGCAAATGGATTTAAGATAGTTGCGGTAATTTGATTGATCACATCAGATTGGAGATAGCGTACGAATTGAATGCCAGCGGTTGTCCCGATCATAAGTGCAATTGGATATCGGCTTACCCATTCAATGTGTGGAATTAGACGACATAGCATTAGTATGCCGAGAAATGCTGGAATCAGCAGAACGATATTACCAGAAAAATCTGTCTGAAGCTGGGAGAATAGGTTTGGTATTAGAACATTGTAGATAGTATAGATAAACCAGTAGCCGGCTGAGATTCCCACATATATTTGCTCAGCAATTTTATAGAAGGGATTATCCTTGTATAGGAAGCTAAATATGAATAAAGTAAAAAATGCCCCGAGCCATATACCGAATAATTCCATGAATATCTCCTTATTTACCTAACTGGCATTCGTTTTTGTTTTTTGCGAGTTGCAAAATAGCTAACATTGCCGATTACGATTAGCAAGACAATGATAAGATGGGCAATAGATTGGGCATCCATACCTTTTGTTGCGAATCCAGGGCGATTCAAGAGGGATTCATATTCTGCAGCACCTTTTAAGCCACCCAGAAGTCCTGCAA
>JBNGDW010000041.1:768-10873 GCA_049975325.1 Cloacimonadia bacterium
CAAGCTGTCGCTGTTCATTTACATACGGCAAAACCATTGGAGCCTGAACAGCGGTAGTCCCACCTAAAACTGGTCTTCCAAAAGCATCGTGAACAACTTGTATCCATTCCTTAATTCCCGGAACTCCTGCAGAAAGCGAGAGAACAAACCCTATTCTTTCCAGGTTGTCAATCCCCTTCAAGATAGGAAGTTCTTGGATTGGAGTTCCACCAGCATCCTGCGGGAATGTGCCTTTTACATCCTTTGCCAGATGATTAATCACTACAATTCCCCCAGCTTTATATCCCAGGTTAACATAATCTTTGCCATATTCTAAATCTGGGAAAAGAGGGGTAATTGTTTCAAAGGCTTCGTTACACATCTGTACACCCATTGGCCAGAGTGCCATGCCAATTACTTTCAGTTTCTTCTGGAAGGCGTGTTCAATAACCGCATTTGCCATAGGTTGAAGTTCAGGTTTTGATGCCGGGTCATAATCAAAGGAGATGATAATTGGTGTACCTTTAGGCTGAGATTCAATGAGTTCATAAACATCCCTCACATTATCTGTAATCTCCACATAAAATCCAATAACAAAAAACATAGGAATTGATACGCCTATAAAGATCAATGAAAAGATAATACGGCGATCAATGCTGACTAATCTGTTGAAGATATTCATAGTTATTTACTTCCTAAATAAGAGCGTTCTATACCAAGGATTATTCTGAGAGAGCTTCCCACAACGCCGAGTCCAGCGCAAATCATAATAGCGCGCTGTCCGGCGGTGTTTGGATACTGCATAATAAAATTTGCGATATTTGGTAGATGAAGAAAAGGAAGAGAGTCAGCAAGCCAGGATGTCATAGCACTGCCAACAGTTGCTCTACCAAGCATAACAAGGATGGCTACGATGAGGAGGAGCGAAGATTCGAATGTTCGGGCACGAAAGGCTCGATAGGCTGCAGATGCCATGAAAAATGCCAAAAGGGAAAACATTGTTGCTTGAAGATGTTCAAAAAGATTTTCATATAAATAATCGAAGGGCTTAAGTCCCCAGAAATTTATTACAGATTCTGTGCTTTGAAGAAGCCCTGCTTGGTCCCTGGTTCCCCAGAGAATGCCGCATACAGCCATAATGAGAAAACTGATAAGGGAAAGGCTATAATATTGCCAGTTTGGACTTCTCCTTTTTATACGAGTGAGATTTACTTTGAAAAGGCTCAATATGCCTAAGATAGAGGCGAATCCCACGATTATCATGAACCAGTTTTCAAGTTCACTATATACATCTCCAAATGGTTTATGTGGAATAAACTCTGAGATAAGTACAAGAATGCCTACACAAAAAGTTATGACTAAAGGTAATTGTCTTTTCATAGTATTCCTTCTAGTAAATAGTTAGGAACTCTCTTATAACATTCACGCCAAAAATTTCCAATATTACGCCCAAAAGGATAGTTGCAACCACGATTATTTTACCCACATCCTGTCCCTTAAGTGAGCCCAATTGTGCTGGTTCATTAGAAAGATAGGAGGAGGCTGCGAATAGCTCTTCCCCAATAAGTGTATAGTCGCAGGCTGCAACAAAGAAAGGGAGTTGGCTTGGCATAGCTGTTCCTGCAATCTGAATCGCACCACTGTAAAAGCCAGTCTCAGCAAGGATAAGAGATTCAGCATAGAATGCCCCCAGAAAGAAAGTTGCGGCTGGCTTTTCTCTCATTATAATACCGTCTACTCCAGCAACATAACCAAATTGATCATCAGTAAGATAAAATACGGAATCTGGATTGAATGCATCTGGCCTTCCTGCACTGAGATATGCCTCCTTCACGATTTCACGAGCAGTGGACAAGACAACAGAACGAGCAACAGGAACATAGATGGTTGAATCATATTCTGCCACTTTTTTTGCTATATGCGAAAGGATAGTCAATCCAGCTATTGTCTGAATATCGTCTAAATCATTGATACCTGGTACAAAAAGCAGCGGTCTACCCATTTCGGTTGCACGTCCTATTGCCTCATCGATTGAATCCAATCCACTTATGCGCCGGATATAAAGCTTCTTACCTTTTCTTGCTGAAAAAATGTAGTAAATGATAGCAATGGATAGCAAGATAGCCATTATCAACAAGGGCAACTTGTCCATATTAAACCATTGGGCTTGTGCCTCTCCGGCAGCGATAGGAGACTTTGCAGTGCTAGCGCCCTGCTCATCCAATGCCTGTATACGATAGTAAAAAGTTTCTCCTGGCAAGACCTCTTTTCTATCAATAAATTCTGTGACAAACCCGCTTACGAGTTCCAATTCTTCAAAATTTTCCCCATCCCTACTTCGCTCAATAAGAATCTGTGCTGGCTCAATCCCCTGCATGTCCCATCTTAAAACTATGGCAGAACCATCATCATTTGCAAGGTCTGTGGTTATAAGCTCGATTTGTTGGGCATAACATGGAAAAGAAAATATAAAACAAAAGAGTAGAACTAAACCGAGTTTTTTCATCATTACTCCCAGATTCCGTCTCTTGCTATTAGCAGAGACATTATTAAAGGCAACCTGATTTGCTTGCTAGGTTGAACCCGTTCTTTGTCCAGCCCGAGCAAAATCTTTTCTCCTTATTTAAAAATAAATATATTCAAAGAAGATTTTTTTAATCTTTACTGTCAATAAAAATCTAAGTCCGGAAAAGAGCTGGCAGATGATTTAGAAAATTTTCCCCGAAGCATAGCTAAGATATGCTTTCCCCCTTTTCATAAAAAACTTTACAAAAAATCCTTTACAAAAGGAAGATAAGCAAAAGCGAGACAAGATGAATATTTTAATAACAGGTGCCAGTGGATTTATTGGATCGCATTTAGTACAGCGATTGAGCGAGCAAGGTCATTCTCTGACCTGTGTAATAAGAAAGGGCTCAAATATAGAATTTCTCCGCCAGTTTGAGGTAAAATTTTTGCAATTGAATGATCTTATAGACAGAGAAATCCCCTTTTCTGATATCGATACGGTCTATCACCTTGCTGGCATAAGGCATAAATGGGGCACGAGCTGGCAGAATTATCAAGAATCTGGGCATAATTATACCAGACGATTATTGGAATTGTCCAAAGGGAAGGTTAAGCATTTTGTCTATTTTAGTTCTGTGGCAGTTTATGATTACCCCAAATATTTACCAATAAATGAGAGCACTCCTAAAAATCCTCATAATTTATACGGAAAGTCAAAACTTCAATGCGAAAAGGTAATTCGGGAGTATAATAGAATGTTTGGGATTCCTTTTACAATAATCCAGCCATCTATCGTGTATGGGGAAAGAGATGCTGCAGGTATGCTTACACGACTTATAAGAATGATACATCAGGGCAAGTATCTGACTGTTGGGAAGGGGGCTAATCGATTACAGATGATTTATATTCAGGATCTCATAGATTTTGCCATCAGGACAGGTATAGAAAGCCCACCAACAAATGAGGATTATATTATATCTTATAAATCGCCAATCATTGTAAATAGGCTGGTTGAATTGATAAAGGCAAAACTTGGGTTGAAACAAAAAAGAGTTAATGTAAAAATTCCAGAATGGTTTGCGCGAGTCAGTGCTGGTGTGTTGGAGGCATACTACAAAGTTGGTATCCCGCTTACCGGGGCAGAACCAATTATTGCCCAGGAAAAAATTGATACAATGGTAAAAGATGTTTGGTATGATATATCAAAAGCTGTACGCGTGTTTGACTTTTCTCCTTATGTTGATTATATCGACGGGATAGAAAAAGTTGTAGAGTATATGCATATGAGAGGAGAAGTATGAAGGGCATTGTGAAACAGAAGATCAATGAGGATTACACCTGTCAGGTGTGGGGTTTTGGTGAATTGTTTGAAATAGTTTCTGTTAATTATGTTTTGAGAAAACTGCGTCAGAGATACAAATCTGGTATGATATATCTTGCTTCCAACAAGACCCATTCAGGAAGAGGTTTTACCAGGAGGGATCTTGAGGCAGAAATTAAAAAAAATGGCTTAAACCTGGTGAGCAGTGGATTTGCAGATGCTCCTCCCTGGAAATCAAATCCTAAAGAAGGTGGAAAACAATCTATTACAATGAGAATATTGTTTCTGTCCTGGCTTGCTAATGCCCTTTTCCATATCTGGATACCATTGTGTGAGCGAATGTATCGAAATGAGAACAGAGCACATATAGTTTGGGCTTTTGGACAAGAAGATGAAAAATAAAAAAAGTATCTTTATTGGAATAACTATTGGGCTTGTATGCCTTGCTATCTGGATATATCTGATAGATTTTGCCGAGCTGAAAGATTATCTTCAGAAGATAAATTTGCTCTATCTCATATTTTTTTCTCTTTTTTATATCTTTGCCTATCTATTACGCTCAATTCGTTGGAAAATTATTATCAACCCTGTATATAGGATGGGGATGCGGGAGGCTTTTGCCTACTTTATGTCAGGAATGTTAATAAATTATCTAATCCCTATTCGTGCAGGCGAAATCGCGAAAAGTATCTTTCTAAAAAAGAATGAAGATGTGAGTATCTCATATTCTCTACCGACAATTTTTATTGATAAACTAACCGACCTCTTTCCCATTATTTTGATTATTGTTCTTGTCCCCATTCTTGGGGTACAGTTAAATAATGTGCTGAGGGGATTTATAGTTGCTATATTCGTTTTATATCTGATCTTTATTTTTATTCTTATTTTTTCGATGAAAAACAGGGACTTAATGCATACCATCCTGATGAAAACCAGAATTATTTTGCCAAAAAGATTTGAGAAAAGGCTGGAATCATTTTTCTATAATTTTGTTGACGGCATGAATATCTTAAAAGGGAGAGTTAAGGACACTTTGCTTGTGTATGGTTTAACTTTTGTAGCTATGCTTTCCGAAGGATTTTTTATTTATATGGTTTTTAAGGGATTGGGTTATAGCCAGAACAATTTTATACACATTCTGTTTGGCTACACCTTGATGAATCTTACATATATTTTTCCAACCCCTCCAGCCCAGATTGGTTCTAATGAATTTATGTGGGTTATTATATTTTCGTTTGCACTGGGGATTGATAAGAATCTTACTGGAGCTGCAGTTGCTATTGCCCACATTCTGACCGGCTTAATTATTTTTATATTTGGTACTCTTTCTTTATCTGCAATGGGAATGAAGCTTTCCGATGCTTTTCAAAGTGAGGTAAATAAAGAAACGAATAATGAATAATGAAAAATTCAAAGATTGAAAGATTGAAAAAGCAATGAAAAGGGAAATGGGAAAAGGGAAATAAATCACAAGCACCAAGCACCAAATAACAAACAAATTACAAGCACCAATGACCGCAATGCAAAACGGTCAAGCCTCGTCCGCCAGCCGGCGGAATTAATGTTTAATTTTTAATTTTGAATTAAAAATTAAACATTCAACAAACTTGTCCGCCGACTGGTGGATTCACCCTTTCTCCCCGTCTTATCCTGTTTCCTGCCTCCTGTTTCCTTTTCCCCTTTTCTCCTGTTCTCCCCTTCTCCCAGTCTCCCCGTCTCATCTTTTTTCCCGCTTCCTGTCTCCTTTTCTCCCAGTCTCCTCTTCTCCCAGTTCCCTTGTCACGGCTTATGGTTTATTCACCATAGAATTTTATTCGGCGATATTTCTGATAGCGCTGGTTCACAATTTGTTCGGCTTTTTGTTTCATAAGTTCAGATAGGTGGGCATGGATTGCCATTTTTAGCGCGTTCCCGGTCTTTTCAGGATCTTCATGCGCCCCCTCTTCTGGCTCTTGAACGATTGCGTCAATCAGTCCTAATTTATATAGGTCAAATGCAGAAATTTTAAGTGATTGTGCTGCTTCTTGGGATTTTTTGGGATCTTTCCAGAGGATAGAAGCGCATCCTTCTGGAGAGATTACAGAGTAGAAGGCGTTTTCTAGCATCAAAATTTTATCAGCCACTCCTATACCTAATGCACCACCAGAGCCCCCCTCACCTGTAACTACTGTAATAATCGGCACCTTCAGTGCAGACATCTCATAGAGGTTCCGGGCTATGGCTTCTGCCTGCCCTCTTTCCTCTGCTCCAACTCCTGGATATGCGCCAGGTGTATCAATAAGAGTTATAATCGGACGTCGGAATTTTTCTGCTTGCTTCATCAAGCGGAGCGCTTTCCTGTAGCCTTCTGGATGCGCCATGCCAAAATGCCTGTAGATATTCTCTTTTGTGTTTTTCCCTTTTTGATGTCCTATTACTGTAACCGGGATACCTTGAAAGAGTGCTATTCCGCCAACCATTGCCTTATCATCCCCATAATGGCGATCCCCATGTAATTCTATAAAGTCATCAAAAATTAGCTTAATAAAATCAAGTGTGGTGGGGCGACGAGCATGGCGGGCAAAAGATAGGATCTCCGTAATCGAATGTCTCTGCTCCGAAACCTTCATCACATCAGTTGAAACTGCGGGCAATTCGACATCTGCAGATTTATGCAGGTGCAAAAGTTTTTCTAATGTTTTCTTCAAGTATATCCTTTCAGTAATCAAATCGAGCATACCATGTTCAAGCAGGAATTCCGAACGCTGGAATCCTTCTGGCAGTTTTTCACCGATTGTTTGTTGGATAACCCGCGGACCTGCAAAGCCGATTAGTGCGTTAGGTTCTGCAATAATAACATCACCAAGGAAAGCGAATGATGCGCTTACTCCTCCAGTAGTTGGGTTTGTAAGAATAGAGATAAAGAGCAAGCCCGCCTCATCCAATCTCTTGATTGCAGCGCTTGTCTTTGCCATTTGCTTAAGCGAGATCACTCCTTCCTGCATCCGCGCACCTCCAGAGGCTGAGATAACGATAAGGGGCAATCTCTTATCCAGAGCCAGTTCGGCTGCCCTCGTAATCTTCTCTCCCCCAACTGCCCCCATACTTCCCATCATAAATCTTGCATCAAGTATTGCGAATACAACTGGATAATCTCCGACTTGTGTTAACCCTGTTTTTACTGCTGATTTTGCTTTGCTTTGCTTACGCGCTTTCTTTAACTTATCTTGATAGCCTGGGAATTCCAATGGATCAATAGTATCCAAGTTTTTATCTTGCTCTTGAAAAGTATTCCCTTTGCTGAGATACTTTATCCATTCCTCGGGTGTCAGGGTGAAATGATAGTGACAGTCAGGGCATACAAATTTTTTCTTTGCATAAAAGTTGATAAAATGGGTGGTTTTACATTGTGGACACTTGATAAATAAATTTCGCATAACTGCCTCCATAAATATGGCACTCGCATTTCACTTCGCTTGTTGCTAAGTGCGAATTATATGTACAAAATTTATCTTTTTCAGATTTCATTTTCTCTTTTATGATTTAACATTCTCCAAGTTAGAAGAGGCATATGATTCTACTTTATCGATTTATTCTTTAGGATTGGTAAGATATTTTTCGATAAAATTTGTTGTAATATTTGCCTTGATAAATTCAGGCTCTTGCAGTAACTTTTTATGGAAGGGGATTGTAGTAGGGACTCCATCGATAATAAATTCATCCAGTGCTCGTCTCATGCGAGCGATAGCCTCTTTTCTATCCTTTCCCCAGGAAATCAGTTTTGCTATAAGTGAATCATAATATGGCAAGATCTCCCATCCTTGGTAGCAGGCGCTATCGACACGGACACCCAATCCCCCTGGAACGATATAATGATTGATTTTTCCTGGGCAAGCAGAGAAACCATTTTCCCAGTCCTCAGCATTGATGCGACACTCTATAGCATGTCCATAATGGGAAATATCCCGCTGGCTGAGGCAAAGTTCATCTCCATTAGCAACCTCTAACTGCTTTTTTACAAGATCAATGTTTGTGACCATTTCTGTAATCGGATGCTCCACCTGTATGCGTGTATTCATTTCCATAAAATAAAACTTCCCTGTATCCACATCAAAGAGAAATTCTATGGTGCCTGCGGAGTAGTAGTTCACGCTTTTTGCAGCTTTTACCGCAGCAGCACATATCTTATTACGCACCTTCTTATTTAAGGCAGGGGAGGGAGATTCTTCTAACAATTTCTGGTGGCTTCGCTGAATAGAGCATTCGCGCTCGAAAAGATGAACAACATTACCATACTTGTCGCCTAGTATTTGTACTTCAATATGTCTGGCATTAGGAATATATTTTTCAATATAGAGTTCACTTGAGCCAAAGGCTTTCTCTGCTTCCTGAGCAGCATTTTTGAGGCTTTTCTCCAGTTGGCGTCTCTCGTTCACGATACGCATACCCTTTCCGCCTCCGCCAGCTGCTGCTTTAATCATAACCGGATAGCCAATCTGCTCAGCAATTTTTTGTCCTTCATGTAAATCCTCAATAATACCATCTGAACCTGGGGTGACAGGTATGCCGGATTCCTTCATCAATTTGCGAGCGGCAGCCTTGCCCCCCATCTTTTCCATTGATTCAGGGCTTGGACCAACAAATATGATGCCCAGTGCCTCGCAGGCAGCTGCAAAATCTGCATTTTCTGCCAGAAAACCATATCCAGGATGTAGAGCATCAGCACCACTTGCCTCTGCTGCACCAAGAATATTTTGATAGTAAAGATAACTTTTTGATGCAGGTGCCTCCCCAATGCAAATACTCTCATCCGCATACCTTCTATGGAGGCTTTCTGCATCAGCCTTGGAATAAACAGCCACGGTCTTTATCCCCATTTCCTGTGCTGCCCGTATAATGCGCAGGGCTATCTCACCCCGATTTGCAACTAAAAGTTTCTTAATCATCTCTCATATCCAACTAACCTGGTAATTGCGAATTAGGTATTTATTTTAATTTTGAAGAGAGGTTGCTCATATTCTACCATCTTCCCATTCTCCACAAGCACTTCCTGTACTGTGCCATCCACATCACACTCTATTTCGTTCATAGATTTCATAGCCTCTACAATACATAAGATATCCCCTTTTTTCACCGAAGAGCCAACATCGACAAAAGGCTCACTTTCTGGAGATGGTGCCCGATAAAATGTTCCAACTATTGGTGTTTTAATTTCTGCAACATTTTCCTCTTCGGCTGGACGGGGAGCAGGCTCTTCTTTTCGAGGTCTTTCTGCTTCTGGGGATGTTAATATCTCTTTTACCTTTTGCTTGACCAAATCCTGAGCCTCTTCTTTTTGAATAGAAATTTCTTCTAACCCCTTACCTCTATGGATTTCATACCTTGCTTCTCCACGATTGATAACCAATGTGGTGATATCATATTTTTTCATTTCTTCAAAAATACTGCGTAGATATTCGATTGAGATGATCTCACGATCCTTTGAGCTTATCATATAACCTCCAGACAAAATTTATACACAAAAGGTTTTAATATCAAAAATAAGTTTAGTTCCACTTTGCTATTTTGATATAGCCTTTGTTCCCCTTTCGCCATCGCTGATTCTAATAGCATCTTCGCAGGGGTAGACAAATATCTTTCCATCACCCATAGAATCGGTTCGAACGGTTTTTAAGATCAGTTCTATAAGTGGTTCTACAAGTTTATCTTTAACTACAAATTCGACTTTTTTAAAAGGTAATACCCTTATTTTTCTTTTTTTATCGCCCCATTTATCTTCTTCATAATAGCCCTTTTGTCTACCACAACCTTTAACTGGGATTTCAGTTACTCCCCATACATCAAAATCGAGTAGTGCTTCATAGAGTTCTGCCACTTTTTGGCTGTGTATAATACATTCAACTTTTTTCATCATACCCTCTTATAGCCTATTGATTTGCATTTGTTTATCTCAAAGAATTGGATAGTCTCTTCTTAAATAAATTATTCCTCAAAGATAATCTTTTCCAGTATATCAGGCAAGAAGATTTTATCCAAATTTTTTACATCTTTGCCGCCCGCCATTGCCATATCAGGCCTTCCGCCACCTTTTCCGCCAACAATCTTTGCCATACTGTTTACAATCTTTCCAGCGTGGTATTTCTTTTTTAATTTTGGTGATACGACACAGACCAGTGATGCTTTTTCTTCAATGATAGCAGCAAGGATTCCGATAGCCTTGGTATTTTCCAATTTTGAGCGAACATAATCAGCTGCCGAGCGGAGTTGCTGGATATTTGTTACAGGCACCTTGCCGGCAACCACATGGATATCATGAAG
>JBNGDW010000041.1:10883-13545 GCA_049975325.1 Cloacimonadia bacterium
ATGCATGCCTTAACAGATTGTCAAGGTTCTGAGTTATTGTTTCAAATTCAAATTTTTCCAGTTTTTTCTGGAGTTCCTTATTTTCTTCAGAGAGTCTTGCTACTTTCTCTTCTAAATCATCTCTGCTGCACTGGAGCCTTTTCTGAAGTATTGCTAATGTATTTTCAGCCGCCCTAAACGATTCGTAGGCATACTCGCCTGTTAATGCCTCAATTCGACGGACTCCAGCCGCAATAGAACTTTCAGAAACAATCTTGAATACGCCGATTTCACCTGTATAATGGCAATGCGTTCCTCCGCATAATTCTAAAGAATAGTTGTTAATTTCCACTACACGAACATTGTTTTCATATTTTTCACCGAATAATGCCATTGCTCCTTGGGCTCGAGCCTCATCTAAGGTCTCCTGTCTCGTTGTTACAGGCAGATTTTCTCGTATTTTTTTATTCACCAATGCTTCTACCCGAAGCAGTTGCTCTTCCGTAACTGATTTAAAGTGGGTAAAATCAAAGCGCAATCTATCTGGAAGTACAAGTGAGCCCTTTTGATGTACATGTGAACCCAGAACCTCACGAAGTGCTGCATGAAGAAGATGAGTAGCAGTATGATTTCTGGCAATATTAGCTCGATAATCTCTGTCAATCTCTGCAACCACCATATCCCCGGTTTTTATTATCCCTTTTATAAGTTTACCAAAATGGATATACACATTGTTGCGCCTCTGGACATTTTCTATTTGGGCTTCGCCAGAGGTGTTATATATCATACCTCTATCAGCAATTTGTCCACCAGCCTCAGCATAAAATGGGGTTTTATCCAAAATAATGGTTACATGGTTTGATGTGTCAGTTTGGGCAAGGAGTACTTTACTTTCTGTTGAGAGCTCTGAATAGCCGCCAAATTGGGTTTTTAGTTCAGGGCTGATGTTCAAATTTTGGATGGATTCCTCCTCCCGCCATTCGAACTCACCAGCTTCTCGGGCACGCTTTTTTTGTTTTTCCATCTCCTTTTCAAAACCTTTTTCGTCTACTGAAAGTCCTTTTTCCTCTGCCATCAATCGTGTAAGGTCGAGAGGGAATCCATATGTATCGTAAAGCCGAAAGGCGTCCTTACCAGAAATGGTGGACACTGACTTCAAGTTGCTCAATATCTCATTAAATTTAATGATACCAGCATCAAGGGTTTGATTGAAGCGTTCTTCTTCGGATTTAATCACAAGTGTAGTGTGCTCGCGTTTCGCCTTTAATTCATAGTAATAATCTCCAATAGACTCAATAACATCGTCTACCAGTCTGTACAGGAAAGGCTCAGAGAGATTGATTATTCTGCCAAACCGAGCAGCTCTGCGCAGTATCCGTCGTATGACATATCCTCTTCCCTCATTTGAAGGCAATACCCCATCAGCAATTGCAAAAGTAAGAGCACGGATATGATCGGCAATGACTCGGAATGCTTGTAATGTTTCCCTGTCCTCCGGAATATGTCCTGTAGAGAACTTTTCTCCTGATAACTCTTCCAGATGATTGATGATAGGCATAAAAAGGTCTGTATGATAATTAGATTCCTTATTTTGGAGAATAGTCACCAGTCTTTCCAATCCTGCGCCTGTATCAACATGTTTATGAGGGAGTTCTACCAGTTTGCCGTTACCAAGCTTATTATACTGGATAAATACAAGATTCCACACTTCCACAAACCTTCCACAGTCACCATTTATTTCGCATCGATGGTTCGTATCATTAACTATTTTTCTACAATGATGAAGTCCACGGTCATAATGGATTTCCGAGCAAGGCCCACATGGTCCTGTTTCTGCCATTTCCCAAAAATTGTCTTTATCCCCAAACTTAAGGATTCTTTCTGACGATACATCTGTCACTTCTTCCCAGATATCATATGATTCCTCATCATCATTATGGACTGTTATATAGAGGCGGTCTTTAGGAATCTTCCATACCTCCGTTAATAGTTCCCATGCCCATTTGATTGCTTCACGCTTATAATAATCTCCAAAAGACCAATTGCCAAGCATTTCGAAAAAGGTATGGTGGTAATCATCCTTGCCCACTTCTTCTAAATCGTTGTGTTTCCCGCCCGCGCGTAGACATTTTTGGCTATTCACAGCCCGGGTGTAAGGACGAGTCCCTGTACCCAGAAAGACATCCTTGAACTGATTCATTCCAGCGTTCGTAAAGAGGAGAGTCGGATCATCCTTAGGAATCAATGGTGCAGGTGGGACCTCTGTATGTCCCGTTTTAACAAAAAAATCTATAAACTGTTTTCTAATCTCATTGCTCGCTAACATAATAATTCCTTGTAATTAATAAAAAAATATATGCAGGGTTTTATGTCAAGAAAAAGTTTGCTGCCGGCTCTCGGGAGAGGAAAAAATAAAGAAATAGATATAAAAGAGCAGAAAAGATTGACAGGAGATATACCATTAAAAATTTTGGCGGTAGTTTAAAATAGAGGTTTATAGTTGACAGATTGTTTTGTTATTCTAAATTGTCTAAATTGGAGGGCCAGTAACTCAGTGGTAGAGTATCGCCCTTTTAAGGCGAGAGTCGAAGGTTCGAATCCTTCCTGGCTCACCATCTTGCGACCCCATCGTCTAGTGGTTAGGACTCAGGATTTTCATTCCTGCAACAGGGGTTCAACTCCC
>JBNGDW010000042.1:0-13316 GCA_049975325.1 Cloacimonadia bacterium
TTATTGACTTTTCACCCCTAAAACCCTCTAATAGGGGTGCGAAACTTGAGTTAATTATAACAAATATTGAATAACCTATCAGTAGTATAAAGCTCAACAATCAAATATTATTGAATTGTTTAACTTAGTTAGTAAAGTTCAGTTGAGATCTTTAATACGCTTGTAGAATGGGATTTAAAAAAAGTTTAGAATATTCAATGTTGTTAATATTCAGTTTGACTTAAGGATAAGATCATGAAAGTTCTCTGTTATATACGTCCCTGGGGCGAAAAATACTATCAGTACCTATGTGATAACGAACCAAGTTTCAGCGAAGTAAAATATATTAGTGATTTTAGAAGGGTAGATAAAGTTGGTCTCGTTAAAAAATTTTATCAGCATCTCTCATCTGAATCAAACAATCAGTTGTCAACGATCAATGATCTTGACAGAGAAGATATTTTTCTTCGATGCAGGTTGCTTAGGAGCTTGCCAGAAAATGCTGCACAAACAATGTTTAGAGCGATGGAAGATTCAATAAACAGTATACTCGATGAAGTTCAGCCAGATATTATTCTAGGTATAACTGTAGATTCTTATGTTCTGGATACCTTACGTATATGTGGTCAGAAGCGCAATATTCCGTACATTGGAATGGTTCCCGTCTTTATAAACGGTTATTTTAGGATAACCGCACGTGGTGAACTGAACAAGATACGCAAACCTGATGATAATGAATGTGATGTAGTTCTTTCGATGTTGCTCGAACAGGTTTATCAACCAGTATATATGAGCAAGCATAACAATATTTATAAGAAATTATTGCAGGTCTATGCTAAAGAATTAATGAAATCAGTTTATTTTCCAATTAAAAGTGTTTTAACGAATGACAGATCGAATTATCATTATTTAATAAGTGGGAGATTGGCGAAAGAGCATATAGGAATAAGTCAGTTATACCCCCAACTTTTTTTTGATCAGGACTGGGAAAAAAAAGTTGCATCGTGGGATGGACCAATTGTTTATCTACCTTTACAATTTTATCCGGAAGCAACAATTGACTACTGGGTAAAACAAATAGAATTTATCGATTACCATGCTTCTGTGCTGGAGACTGTGAAATCGCTGTCAAGAAGTGCCCTTATTCTAGTTAAAGAACACCCCGCGATGATTGGCTTTAGGGATACTGCTTTTTATCGAAGATTGAGGAAGTGTATAAATACTGTTCTTGTGCCAAGTACAGTAACATCGAACTGGCTTATCGAAAGTTGTGATGTGGTTGTGATCTGGACAGGAACAGCCGGATTTGAAGCTGCTTTGCGAGGTAAACCGGTTATTACTTTTGGAAATCCTTACTTCTGTTCGGGGCAAATGTTTACCCATATAGATTCAATAGAGCAATTAAAAAATCTTTCCATAGAATCAATTATTCAAAATATCCATTCTCCAAGCAGGAATGATTTGATTGAAATGGTACGGCATGTTCTTAGTGGGTGTTTGCCTGGTATTTTTAAACATGTAGGTTTCTCGGCGTCTGAGCCGAAACAACAAAGAAACGCACATGATGTTTGCTTATCGCTAGAAAAATATGTGATTGCTGGATTGTCTTGATTTTGCAAGATTATTTGATCTGATGTAAACAGAATATTATCGCCTGTATCCTAGCTTCTGAAATAGGTAGCTGTAATATAATTTAAGTCTTAGATGTCCTTTAAGAATATACAAATCTGATAATACTTAGAGTTATGGTTTATGGATATTGACTGAAGGAAGCCTAAGAGAATTGGTCACATTTTTGAGTAATATCAGCCTCAGGCCTAGTAGATGGCTTATTTATGGCTCAATATGTTATTCAATGAACCTCTGGCTGGGTCCATATACATTTAAAACATACGACAAGGATGGTTTATATTATTTTATGCTATGTTGGCTTCTCTTCTGGTTGGGTTTATTTATACCTGAAAAAACTATTCGAACGAATCGTCATTTCAAAAAAGATCAATTTTTCCTGTCGATTAATTCTGAGAAATTTTTATGTATTGTTATGTTTTTCATTATTGCTGCTGGTTTAGCTAGTATCTATTATATCGCATTCTTGTCTGGAGTTAGTTATTCCGAAGGTATAGCTGGTGTCCGACATATGATAAGTCGAGGTGAGTCAATAGGTTTTGAGAAGTATAGTTCATGGTGGTCACGTCTAGTTCAATTTATCAGCTATGGTAGTCCTTCTGTTTTTATAATTGTAGGGTTGTGTCTAAAAACAAGATATAAAATAACTGCGTTATTGTCATATTTATGTTTATGCATACCTGCAATTCTTGTATTGATACAAGGAGGTCGAGGTCCAGCTTTATTTGTAATAAGTATACTTATATTTGTTGGAATCATAAGGATTCATAAAAACCTATCATTTTTACCCTATTTGCCAATGATTCGAAACCTTATATTCTTTAGTATATGTGGTGTGGTGTATATTTCGGTCAATTTATTTTTATGGCGTAGTGGATCGACCTCATCTGATGAACTGATGGAATCAATACAGTATATTTCTCTTCTCGGGGGAGGTTATTCTGAAATCAAGCCGTCTTTCCTATCATTAAATGTAATGTTAAATGGCATTTTATCTCCAATATATTTGTTGAGTTGGTACTTGAGTCATAGCATTCCATTTTTTACAAATTTATTTTCTGATTCATCGTATAGTTTGTTATATTATGGCGCCTATCATTTAAGAGTAGTCGGTTATGTGGTCAAATTTTTAGGGCTACCTTGGCCAGATTATTTGGACATCGTGAATTCTCAGCCATATTGGGGAATGTATCCAAGTGCAGTACAAGCTTTTTTGTTGGATTTTGGTGTAGTTGCAGCACCAATATGTATTTTTGGTGTTGGCCTAATTTTTGGATACATTTATAGGCAGGCCATGTGTGGCAGAATCTTAGCACAATTCATTCTACCAATTATTATTCTAGAAACAGCATTATTCCCTATATATCCTATTTTTTGGGGAGGAAGCGATTTTGTCCTTTTAGAGTTAGTCTTGGTATATTTTCTTTTAATGATAGGTGGTGGATTCAAAAGTTTGAAAATGAAAGTTTATCAAGGTTGTTCTTAAATTAAATTATGATTACAATATCAATTTTATTCTAACACAAATACTACAATAATATATTGAATGCGTAACCTATTTAAAACAATTCATATCTACACTCTTCTCATGTGTACTGCTTCTTTTTTATCTCTTATGAAGATACTGATTTTTGCTAAGATACTTAATGTAAGCAATTTCGGACAATATTCCCTAGCATTACTTATTTCACTATACCTCTTGTTTATGATGAATATGGGGTTGGAGCCTGGTTTCTTGAGAAATGGCTCACTTATGTGGGGAAGAAATGAATATGACGGGTTGAGTATATTACAAAATAATGTGATATCATTTACGATCTTAAGTGGAGTCCCATTTTCAATATTTATTTATATTTTTTTTCTGGTTTCCCCTTTACCAGAGAAGTTTAAATATGAATCGATTCTATTTGTAGGATTTTTATCATCCAGTACTTTGTTTTTCAACATATCTACAACAATCCTTCGTATTAAGAGTTGTCTGATATCATATAGCTTGTCTTTAACAACGAGAAATCTACTTGTAATAGGAATTGGATATTATTTAGCTATACAAAATGGAGCAACAGGAGCTATTCTAGCTGAGATACTGTCACTTGTTTTTGTAAGTTCAATGATTTTTGTAAAAGAAAAAATTCGAATTATTTTTCCAAATAAAAAAATACTTTTCCCTGTCATTAAGATCGGCATAGCATTTACAGGAAATTACTTTTTAAGGAATTTACTATTAAACTTAGACCGCTGGTTTGTTGCTTTTGCATTAAATGTAACGTATTTCGCATACTATAGTTTTGCAATGATGATATTTACAATAGGCACAAGTATTCAGAATATAATCGTCCAATCGGTTGTTCCTCCATGGATAAGTGAATTTGGTAAGCATTGTAGTTTATCGTTATTACATGCAAACATTATACGTCTAGTAATGAAAATTATAATATTTTGTGTGCCTATAACTATTTTCTTTGCAATGGCGATGCCTTTTACAATAAAAGTATTCATACCAAAATATATACCGGCAATACCAATAATCTATGTGATTTATTTCGGGACCCTTGCTCACTTGCTAAATTTCATGGAATTTTCTTTTATGGCTCAGGGAGATGGAAAACCTCTATTGATTATTACAATTGCAAATATGTTTTTTATAGTCACTGCACTTATAGTTGGGGTTAAAATGATTTCTAATGATAAGTCTATGTTATTATATTTTGCTTCAATCTTCTGTGTCGGTAGATTCATTTTGTTGTTTCTAACGTGGTTTATTGCTGTGACCAGGAAAAGACAAAATACTGTGGTAATGATTTCTGGTTAATAAGGGTTATTCGATAAGGTTATAAATGTATATAAAGACGAATAGATTAGGTGAGATCATTGATGCCAGAGGTCTTGATCGATATGACCAGGATATTTATCAAGTCAATGATGAAGGTGAAATAGTTGGAATAGCTTTAGATCTTAGTGGTTATTCCTTTGAATCTTCCAGTCTCTATTTTACAAAACCATATTTCTGTATTGATAAGGACAAACTGAAATTTATTGCTCTGCCCGGTTGTTTCTTCGGGAATATTTATATTCATCAGGATGATAAGGCAGATGAGATTCATCTTTCGGATGATATTTTTTCATTGGCTGATAAAATAAAGGTGTTACACGAAGATCAGACTGCTTACATGCACTTCAATGTTAAAGGTGAATTTCCTTCAGGGACAACCTATTTCATGGAGATTAAGAGATTAATACCTAAAAAGATTTATTACTTAGATAACAAAAGTGATGGAGTTCTGACAAAAGATATTAATGGGTTGGTGAAGAAAGAACTGCTCAATGATGATGAGTTATATCTTTGGTTCAAGAAATCCTTGCGTTCTGTATTACTTCATGAAGGGAAAGATAATTTTAATGGTATTATGCTTAGCGGAGGTGTTGATTCAAGGTTAATTGCACTTTTATTGAACGATATGGGAATGGATATCAAAGCCTATTCAGTGCGCCCAATTCCAGATGCAAAGGGTAGTCTGGCAGATGTTTTGCTAGCTCAAATGGTTACATCAGCAATTGGGATTGATCATGAAATCATCAATCTGGATTTTCAATCCTTAAGCCTTGATGAGTTGGAAAGATATGTCGAATTGATGCCCTTGGCTAGCCATTTGTCACTTACTTTTCTTGCAGTGTTTCGGTCCATGGTTAGAGATCAGGTCACCAAGGCCTGGTGCGGTCAGAACATGGACAATCTGTACAACCTCGGCCCGACTGCCCGGTTGAACCTGACACAAGATGGTTTGTTAGGTGTGTTCAGGCGTTATTATATTCTAGACAAGTATATTCATTCTTTTCCTGATGTTGCTGGTGGTCATTATCTAGCAAATAACTGTTTCAGGTTGATTGGAGATTTAGGTGCATTACTTTATAGTGTTTTCAAGAAAAGAAGAGTTTATCAGCCCAAAACTGCTATGGAATTAGTAGAGAATTATAATAAGTCATATGACAATACTGTATTTTCCATTGCAAGCGAGAATATAAAGAAGCCTCAGAATATTTCTCACTCATTATGCCCTAGAGAAGTGCGGGATTTGATCTTCAGAAATAAGGTATCCGGTTATTTAAGCAGCGGTGCTTCTCAAGTAGTCTTAACAAGTTCGCATCTTACTGGTATCGAAACTATATTGCCCTATTCTTCAGAGAATATGATACCTTTTTTTTCACAATTACAGATGACGTTTAAAGATGTTATTTGCCCAAAACGTTTTGTTTATCGGTATGTCAATGAGTTATCGGAAAAATATGGCAGGGGAATAAAGTGTTACAACTCTCGGGAAATTAAAAAAGGCCTCAAAAAAGTACAGAACGATTATCACCAGTGGGCGAAGTTTATAATAAATAAAACTGATTTCGGACGAGATTTGCGTTCATATTACCCGGATTCTTCATTCCCTCAATATTATACAGGCATACAGAGATTAAATGCTTGTCTAAGTTGTTTTTGGATACAGCATATAAAAAAAAGATTAAACGGCTTAGGTGTAGAAATACTTCTACAGTAAATTAAGATTTTTAAGGTATTATGACTAGACACCATATCTACTTAATTATTCTGGAATAATTAATCGAGGAATTTTTATGTTGAGAGGAAAAAGTTTTTTAATAACAGGCGGTACAGGTTCTTTTGGCAATGCAGCTATCCAACGATTGTTGCACACTGATATCGGGGAGATAAGAATATTCAGCCGAGATGAAAAGAAACAGGATGATATGCGGAATATCTATGATAATGACAAGCTTAGGTTTTATTTAGGAAATGTAAGGGATTATGAAAGTGTTTACTCTGCGATGTACGGAGTGGACTATGTATTCCACGCTGCTGCTTTAAAACAGGTACCATCCTGTGAATTCTTTCCAACAGAGGCTGTTAGAACAAATATCTTGGGAACGGAAAATGTTCTGAATGCAGCGAATGCACATAAAGTACGTAAAGTTGTAGTACTCAGCACTGATAAGGCTGTTTATCCTGTCAATGCAATGGGTATGTCAAAGGCTCTTATGGAGAAGGTGATGGTGGCAAAAGCAAGAGAAGTAGACGAAAAGAAAACCATATTCTGTGGTACCCGTTACGGAAACGTCATTGCTTCAAGAGGCTCGGTAATCCCACGTTTCGTAGAACAAATAAGGGGAGGACTGCCATTGACTGTAACAGATCCAAATATGACCAGATTTATAATGTCACTGGAAAATGCAATTAATTTAGTTTTGTATGCGTTTGACAAAGCAAATCCAGGAGATATTTTTGTGCAAAAAGCCCCTTCATGTACTATAGGAGATCTCGCGCAGGCAGTAAAAGAGTTATTTGATGCAAAGAGTAGAGTGAGAATTATTGGTACAAGGCATGGTGAGAAATTATTTGAGACATTATTGAACAGAGAGGAAATGGCTAGGTCTCAGGACTTGGGTGAATATTACAGGATTATGGCTGATAGTAGGGATCTCAATTATAATAAATATTTTCAGGAGGGTGAGCATCAGATAACAAGTGGGCAGGACTATACTTCAAACAACACTAAAATACTCACTGTAGAAGAAATAAAGGGAGTTCTGTTAGATGTAGATTATATTCAAGAAGAACTCGGAATAAAAAGGTAAAGTTATTTATGAAGAAAATTCTTATTACAGGTTCAAATGGTTTTGTCGGTAAGAATCTGATTGAGGGTTTATCAAGGGTTCCTGGGCTTGAAATCAAAAAATTTGATGTAGACCATGACCTCTCTTTATTAAAAAAATATTTAGGAGAAGTTGACTGTCTATTTCATTTTGCAGGCGTAAACAGGCCAGAGCATACTAATGAATTTGAGGCTGGTAATGTTGTTTTGACACAAAAACTCACAGGATTGCTCGCAGAGTTGAGAAGAAATATCCCGGTGGTGCTGACATCATCTATACAGGCAACTCTCGACAATCCTTACGGCAAGAGTAAAAAAAAGGCCGAAGACGTATTAATACGATACAGCAAAGAGAATGATGCTAAGATCTATATTTATCGATTGCCAAATGTTTTTGGGAAATGGTGCAGACCCAATTACAATTCAGTTGTAGCCACATTTTGTTATAATATATCGCATGGTCTGGATATCACCATCTCAGATGTCAATAATGAAATTGAACTGGTTTATATAGATGATGTTGTTCGTGAATTTATAGGTCTGGTTTCAAATGGGTCTGAAAACAAAAATCAATATTACTACAAAATTGACCGCACTTTCAAGATAACTCTTGGAGAATTGGCCAAGAAAATATATCAACTTAAAGAGATACGCAAATCATTAGTGGTTCCTGATTTATCAGATGATTTTATGAGATGTCTTCATGCCACTTACATGTCCTACATCGACAAAAATGATTTCTCATACAAGTTAGATATTAAGACAGATCAAAGAGGGAACCTCGCGGAATTGATAAAATCTAATCATTTTGGACAGATATTCGTCTCTAGGTCTTATAGGGGAGTTGTTAGAGGGAACCATTATCACAATACCAAAATTGAGAAGTTCTGTGTTTTGCATGGAGAGGCAGTTATAAAGTTCAGGCATATTCTTGAAGAAGAGGTTTTATCTTATCATGTTTCTGGAGAAGCGCCTGAGATAATCGACATACCTCCAGGATACACCCACTCCATAGAGAATTTAGGAGATGGTGAAATGATCGTGTTATTCTGGGCAAACGAGATATTCGATCCTGAAAAACCCGATACGTATTATTGTGAGGTCTAAATTGAATAAACTCAAAGTTATGACCGTATTAGGAACACGTCCTGAGATTATTCGTCTTTCGTGTGTTATGTCTCTTTTGGATCAATATGTTGATCATAAGATAGTACACACAGGTCAGAACTACGATTATGAACTCAATGAAATATTTTTCAAAGAGCTTGCAGTAAGGAAGCCCGATTACTTTCTGGGATGTGATACATCCTCCCTAGGATCAGTATTGGGGACCACACTTATATCCATAGAAAGAGTTTTATCAGATGAGAGGCCGGATGCAGTATTGATTCTCGGAGACACAAACAGCGCCATAGCCGGAATCATGGCAAGGCGCATGAAGATCCCGATTTATCATATGGAAGCTGGGAACAGGTGTTTTGATCTTAATGTACCTGAAGAAATAAATCGTCGTATAATTGACCACATAAGTGACTTTAACCTTGTGTACACCGAACATGCCAGGCGCCATCTGCTCTCTGAGGGATTGCCCCACAGACATATTTATCTTACTGGTTCACCTATGAAAGAGGTGCTTACCTGTCACATGAATAAAATAAACTCTTCAGGCATATTAGGTGAATTAGGGTTGAATAAAAAGCAGTATTTAATCGTGAGCATGCACCGTGAAGAAAATGTTGATAATAGTGAGAACCTGATGGCCCTCATGCATGCTCTGGAATCGATTTACTCCGAGTTCTGTATGCCGATCATTGTATCTACACATCCGAGAACTCGAAAGCGCATGGAACAGAGGACCCTCAAGCTTCCTCAAGGAGATATCAGTTTTTTAAAACCGTTTGGTTTTTTTGATTATAATCATCTCCAGATGAATGCATTTTGTGCAATATCAGACAGCGGAACAATAAGTGAGGAATCTGCTATTCTATCTTTTCCGGCAATTACAGTCAGAAACGCGATCGAAAGACCGGAGGCATTGGATACAGGAAACATAATAATTACAGGTATGGAACCAGATATCATTGTACAGGCCATTAAGATAGCTATAAATGAACATAACAACAATAACATAAAGATACCACCTGAATATGATGTTGAAGATGTATCACAAAGAGTGGTCAAATTCATTATTGGTACGGCCACACTCAGTCATAAATGGCAAGGGATTATAAAAAATGATTGATGCATTGCCCAAATGAGAATTTTAATTATCAGTCAGTGGTTCAATCCGGAACCTTTTTTTAAAGGGCTTCCCTTTGCACAAGAACTTGTGAGGCTCGGCCACGAAGTTGAAGTATTGACAGGTTTTCCTAATTATCCAGGGGGAAAATTATATGAGGGGTATAAGATTAAACCTTTTCAAAAAGAAATAATTGATGGTATCTCCATATTACGAGTGCCTTTATATCCCAGCCATGATTCAAATTCATTAAAAAGGATTTTAAATTATACCAGCTTCGCCGTGTCTTCTGCTGCCATAGGTCCTTTTTTAACTAAACAGCCTGATATTATTTATGTATATCATCCTCCAGCAACAATAGGATTGACCGCATTGGTATTTCATTGGATTAAAAAGGTACCATTTGTTTATGATATTCAAGACTTGTGGCCTGATACCCTTGGCGCAACAGGAATGTTGGACAGTCGGGCTGCATTTTGGATGATTCATAAATGGTGTAATCTTATCTATACCCAGGCTGCTAAGATTGTGGTTTTATCCCCTGGATTCAAGAGGGTATTAATGTCTAGAGGAGTGCCATCATCCAAAATAGAGGTTATATATAACTGGACTAATGAGATAAGCCATCTTGATTACTATCACGATGACGATCTTAAGAAAATTCTTGGACTTTCGGGCCGCTTCAATATTTTGTTTGCTGGGACAATGGGAAAGGCACAATCTTTGGATACAATCCTTGACACTGCTAAGCTTATTATTGATAGAATTCCGAAAGTGCAGTTTGTTTTTATAGGAGGTGGCATTGAAGTTGACAGATTAAAAAAAAGAACTAAAGATCTAGAATTATCGAATGTTATTTTTTTGTCGAGAAGACCCCCTGATGAAATCAACCAAATCCTTCAATTAGCTGATGTGCTGATGGTTCACTTAAAGGATGATCCATTGTTTGAAATCACAATTCCCTCAAAAACACAAGCGTATTTAGCAGTAGGCAAACCGATACTGATGGCAATGAAGGGAGATACAGCTGATCTCATAAAGAAGGCCGAAGCTGGATTTGTTTGTAATCCACAGGATTCTGAGAGCATAGCAGCAAGTATTGAAAAATTTATTCAATTGCCCAAAGAGCAGATGTTGAAAATGGGCCGAAATGGAATGAAATTTTATAAAAATGAGCTTGCTTTGAAAGTTGGTGCGGAAAAATTCATAGAGGTTTTCAGATCTGCCATTGCAAGTCAAAATTAACAATGAGTAAAAAAACATATTTTATAATTAAAAGAGTATTAGATCTTATTTTAGTTATTCCGATTGCAATTCTATTTGCTCCAGTAATGTTGGTGACTTATCTTATAGTTTTAGTTATGATTGGTAAGCCTGCTCTTTTCCGCCAGGAGAGGCCTGGCTTACATGGACAACCTTTTGTCATTTATAAGTTCAGAACAATGAATAATAAAAAAGATAAAAATGGTGAGCTTCTGCCTGACGAAATGAGAATGACACATTTGGGGAGCTTTTTACGTAAAACGAGCCTGGATGAATTACCTGAGATAATTAACGTGCTTAATGGTAGTATGAGCCTCGTTGGTCCAAGACCTCTTCTCATGCAATATCTTGGGCGATATAGCCCTGAGCAGTCGAGGAGGCATAAAGTGAAACCCGGTATTACAGGCTGGGCACAGGTTAATGGCAGGAACGCCATATCATGGGAAGAGAAATTTAAATTGGATATCTGGTATGTTGATAACTGGGGTCTTTATCTGGATGTTAAGATCCTTCTTATAACTATGTGGAAAATTCTCAAAAGAGAAGGAATAAACCATCCGGGTATGGCTACTATGGAAGAGTTTAAAGGAAATTAACTCAAATAGTTATGGGAAGCTTATGCTGAAACAAGTAGCCATATATGGTGCAGGTGGTTTTGGAAGAGAGGTTGCATGGTTGATTGAATCATGTAATCGAAAAAAAACTTGCTATGAGATTGTTTGCTTCATTGACGATGATGCTTCCCTTCACGGTAAAGTATTGAATGGGATACGTGTATTAGGACTAGATGATGTGAGGAGAACACATCCATCTGTCGATCTTGTTCGAGGTCTCGGAAGCATCAGTGCGAGTAGGGCGATTGTCAGAAAAGCTGAATCAGTGGGCTTGCATTTCTTAACAATTATACATCCCGATACTGAATACTCTCAATATGTCAACATTGGAGATGGTACGATAATTTGTGCAGGGAATATTATAACTACGAATATTACTATTGGGAGATATGTACAGGTAAATCTTGATTGTACTATAGGTCATGATGTTCTTATAGGGGATCATACAACATTAGCTCCAGGTGTTCATATTTCCGGGTATGTACATATAGGAAAGGGAGTTTATATTGGGACAGGAGCAGTGATTATTAATGGAACAGAAGATAATCCTATTACTATCGGTGATAATGTTGTTATTGGTGCTGGCGCATGTGTGACAAAGTCAATACAGAGTAACACCAAGGTGGTTGGTGTTCCAGCAAAATCTATTCAATATAAAGATTCTTAGAGTATTTCTTAATGTATAAGTTCTCTCCTTGGCCATCTTTTGAAGAAGATGAAATTAGAGCTGTAGAAGAGGTGCTGAGATCCGGCAGGGTGAATCAATGGACTGGTACTGAGGTGACCTCATTCGAAAAAGAATTCGCTGATTATCTTGGTGTTGCCCATGCAATAGCATTAGTCAACGGAAGTGTTGCACTGGACCTTGCGCTTTCAGTTCTGGGGATTGGGCCGGGAGATGAGGTTGTTGTTACTCCTAGGTCATTTGTCGCATCGGCAAGCTGTATAGTTTTGCGTGGTGCTACCCCGGTATTTGTTGATGTAGATAAGGATACACAAAACATTACTACTCAGGCAGTAGAAAACGCAATTTTATCAAGGACTAAGGCTGTTATCGCAGTACATCTGGCTGGTTGGCCCTCCGAGCTTGATAAACTGAAAGAACTCTGTGATGGAAATGGACTGTTTCTCATTGAGGATTGTGCACAGGCTCATGGTGCCCGGCATAAGGGCAAACCAGTAGGCAGCTTTGGAGATTTTGCAGCATTTTCATTCTGTCAGGACAAAATTATGACCACCGGTGGAGAAGGAGGTATGCTGGTCACCAATAATAAAGAATTATGGAAGCGTGCCTGGAGCTTTAAAGATCATGGTAAAGACTATGATGTTGTTTTCCATAATGAACATCCTTCGGGCTTTCGTTGGCTGGTGAAAACATTCGGGACTAATTACCGTATGACAGAAATGCAGGCTGCAATCGGACGAATACAACTGAAGAAACTTGATCGTTGGGTTGAAAAAAGAAGATACTTGGCGTCTATTCTTTCGGAAGGCTTTAAACAATTCGATGCCTTGAGGGTTACTTGTCCGCCTGATGATGAATATCATTCCTATTATAAATATTATGTTTTTGTAAGGCCTGAGAGATTAAGAGAAACCTGGTCCAGAGACAGGATTCTGTATGAATTAGCTGAAAGAGGAATTCCGTGCGGAACCGGAATATGCCCTGAAGTATATTTGGAAAAGGCTTTTGATAACTATAACTGGATAACAGGTTCAGGCGAAAAGAAGCGACTTGAAATAGCCAAACAAATAGGAGAAACATCAATGATGTTTTTGGTACATCCCACACTCGATGAATCTGACATGCATTTTATCATTGAACAAATGGAGAGAATTCTAAAAGAAGCTTGTATTTGATATTGCTTTTATTCCCTTGAATATTATTATATTTCGGGTATCATTGTAATTTGAGTTTACCAATTTAATAAACAATCT
>JBNGDW010000043.1:0-13252 GCA_049975325.1 Cloacimonadia bacterium
ATAAAATCATTTTTACTTTGGGCGGCAATTGCTTCTTCAACATTTGCCCCAATGCTTGTGCCAGAGCGAAGAATTTGTTTAGATAAAATATATTCGCTGTTTTCAGTTAGAAATCTATAAAATCTCACTATTCACCTTGCAAAATTATAGGTTTTCTCTTTAATAATATTATCATACTTCATAATTATCAGTTAAAAACTACTAATTAAAAATTAGATTCATCCGAGTTTTATTTCTCGTTCGTAGTAGAGTTTTTTTAGTTTTTCTTTTTCCATTTTTACGAGCTCCATCATTTCTTTGTCATACTTTCCTGCTCGGATTTCTTCCAGTCGCTTTTCTAAATCAGGGCATTTGGGCAGGAGGTATTTGCCTGTAAGGCGTCTGGCTAGTTGAGCAGCATTATATTGGACTATTTCAGCAGGACATCGCAAGGCACAAAGTCCACATCGTATACAATCAAATGAGAGATCAGCCGCTTTTTCTATATCTCCGCGGATCAGGGCTTGGACATAATCCATCACCTCAATATCTTGAGGACAGGCTTTTGTACAGGTATTACATCCAACACAGCGAAATAGAATCGGATAATATTCTTTGAAGGTATTTATGTTCGGCTCGATTTCATTAATATCATATACAGCTTTTTCAGCAGGGACAAAAGGGATTTGTACGAGGTACATACCATCTGAAACCACGGTTTGGCAAGCTAATCCAGCCTGTAGTTTATAATCACCTTTTTCTCTGTACAGAGTGGCGCAGGCACCGCAGAACCCTTCTCTACAGCCAACTCCACTGGTGAGTTGGAATCCGGCACATTCCATTGCAGTTATTATAGTTGAGCCGGCAGGCACATCAAATCCTTCACCTAAGATATATACTTTAACCATTTCTTGATCTTTAGCCATTTTCTTCCTTTCTCTCTTTTCTTATAATACAGAAAATTTTCCGAAGATGTTATTCACCTTTTTGTGTTTCATGCGGCTCCATATTAGCACTTTTTTCTATTATACTCATTTTGGATAGTGGTCCCAGGCTTTTTATAGTTTTGATAAACTCTTCCATTTTAGAAGCAAATTTTCTGCCTTCGCTTGCAGATATCCATTCTAACCTAAGACGCTCTGGGTTGATACCCATTTGTTCTAATGTATTTTTCAACAGTGAAATACGACGCAGGGTCTTATAGTTTCCGGTTTGGTAGTGGCAATCTCCCGGATGACAGCCACCTATAAAGACTCCATCCGCTCCTTTGCGAAATGCGCGCAGAATATGCTGCGGATCAACTCTGGAGGAACACGGTACTTTTATATTAATTCCATTTGGAGGATATGTTATTCGGGAAGTGCCGGCTAAATCTGCACCAGCATAGGTACACCATTGACATAAAATGCAGACTATCTTTGGTTCAAAATCAGTCATTTTTCCCTTTCTTGATATGTTTATGGGTAGATGAGTAAATGGGTAGATGGGCATAAGAATATAAGGACATTGATTTCATTTACTTAATTTTGGTTTTGATATACTTAATAAAATTCAATAATTTTTTTCTTAAAATCTCTATGGAATTAATCATATAAAGCGAATCTAAATATCCAATTTTATTTGCTATAATGATTTGGGTTTCAAGTTCTGAAAGAGAGCCTAAACTAATATACAAAAATTGGATAAATTCCTTTTCTGAATTTCTTGCAGCACCTTCGGCTATATTAGATGGAATTGAAACAGTAGCTCTTCGCATTTGGGAAGTTAAACCATAAATCTTCTCCTTGGGAAAGACGGTGGTTGCTTTGTATATTTTTTCAACGAGTTCAATTCCCAACTTCCAGACATCTAAATCTTTATGAGTTCTTACCATTTTCTATACCTCATTCTTTCTTTTTCTTTACCCTAAATTTACCCATCCACCCATTTTCCCATTTACTCATCTACTCATTTGCCCAATATTGCCTCTATCATATTATCAAACTGTTTATCCGTAAGGTTTTTCAGTTGTGATGCTCCTGATGGGCAGGCTGATACACATGCTCCGCATCCTTCACAGAGCACTTCATTTACGGTGGCTATTTTGTCAATCTCGTCAAATTCACGCGCGCCGTATGGGCAAGTACCTATACATATTTTACAGCCAGAGCATACATCTTTATCTACAGTTGCAATGATAGGGGAGTGGTAAATTTTTTCACTTGAGATTAAAGAAAGGGCTTTTGCAGCAGCGCCTGAAGCCTGGGCAACAGAATCAGGGATATCTTTTGGTCCTTGGGCAACACCTGCTAAAAAGAATCCTGCTTGTAGGCTTTCTACAGGACGCAACTTTGGATGAGCCTCTGTAAGAAATCCTGCCTCATCAGTGTTTAATTTGAGTACTTGTATAAGTTCTTTCGTTCCAGTGCTTGGGACAATACCGAGTGCAAGGACAACTAAATCTGCACGAATTTCTATCTGCTTACCAGAAAGAGTATCAATTCCTTTAACAATCATCTTATCCTCATCTTGATAAACTCTTCCGACTTTACCTCTAATATAAAGCACATTTTCTTCTTTTACAGCATCCTGCACGAATTCTTCATATCGTTTTCCCGCTGAGCGTATATCTATGTAAAAAATATATGGTTGACCATCTGGCACCTTATGTTTATATAACTTGGCGTGCTTTACGGTGTACATACAGCAAATTTTTGAGCAGTGAGATAAGTGGCGATCAGGGTCTCGCGAACCGGCACACTGGATGAAGACCACCTCTTTTGGAACTTTACCGTCGGATGGTCGGAGCATTTCTCCTCCAGTAGGACCTGTTGCTGATAAGATGCGTTCAAATTGTAAGCCAGTTATGACATCTGGATACTTCCCATACCCATATTCTCCGATGTTTTCTATTGGATATAAATCATATCCAGTAGCCACAACAATAGCACCCACCTTTTCGTCAAATATTTCTTCTGTGGCATCATAATTAATAGCGTTTGCCTCACAGACCTCTCGGCACTTGCCGCAGGCAATAGGGTTTAGACCGAGACAATGATCGATATCCAAGGTGTAAGTTGCAGGGATTGCTTGAGGGAAGGGGATATAGATTGCTTTTCTCCATGATAAGCCCTCTTCCTGTTCATTTGGGACCAAAACTGGGCATACATGAGTGCAACCATCACACATATTGCAGGCATCCGGGTCTACATACAATGCTTTTCTTTTTATCCTTACATTGAAATTCCCAATATAGCCATTTACTGATTCTACTTCGCTATTAACATAAAGTTTAATATTTTTATGCTTACTAAGCTGTACCATCTTGGGAGTGAGTATGCATTGAGAGCAATCCAAAGTCGGGAATGTTTCTGAAAGTTGAATCATGTGTCCACCGATTGATGGCTTTTTTTCAACAACAATAACTTCAAATCCGGAATCTGCAATATCAAGAGCAGCCTGAATGCCGGCGATGCCTCCTCCAATTACCAGCACTTTTTTTGTTACAGGTGCTGATACCGGGATAAGGGATTCATTGAGTTTCAACTTTTCAATGGCAGTTTTGATAATCAGATTTGCCTTTCTGGTTGCTTCTTCTTTGTTTGTATGTACCCAGCTGCACTGCTCCCGAATATTGGCTATTTCACATTGATAAGGGTTCAGTCCAGCCTCTTCAATTGCACCTTGAAATGTAGATTCGTGTAGGGTTGGGGAACAGGCAGCGACAACCACTCCATCCAGTTTATGAGTTTTTATTGCATTTTTAATCAGATTTTGCCCTGGATCCGAACACATAAATATGTAATTTTCAATATGTGCTACTCCCGGATAATCTACAAGCCGATCAGTTAATTGCTCTACATCAACAGTATCTTTTATATTTACACCACAATGGCAGATAAAAACACCGATTTTTTTCATTTGGAAATCCTTTCAACACAAAACATACAAAGGGCATAAAGAGAATTTGTTAAAGGGATATTCCAGAAAGATTTATTCTGATTTTCCTTTGTAATGCCCTGTCGGTATAGATGTTTCATTTTATATTAAACCTTTTTCTTTTAGTAATGGTTCTGGATTAACATAATGCAATTCGGTCCAACTTTTATCCCAGCCGAGTCCTAAGGCGACAGACATCAATTCGGTGAAGTAAAAAACCGGCATATTTTTGAAATCCAAGTATACTTCTTTGGTATATTTTTGTCTTTGGTCGAGATTAAACGCACATAATGGGCAAGATGTAACTATTGCTTCGCATCCAGCCCGTCTGGCAGAGTTGATTATCTCATAAGTTCGCATAGCCGTTACATCTTTCTTGGTTACAGTTTGATAGGCACCGCAGCATTCCAATCTGTAGGGGAATTTTATTGCATTTGCTCCGGCAGATTCCATCAGCTCTTCTATAATATCCGGGTCCTCAAAGGTATCAATAGCTATATCCTGGGGACGAAGTAAGAGGCAGCCATAATAGGCACCCAATTTTAGATTTGTGAGAGGTTTTTTTATCTGTTTTTTTATATTGTCAAAGCCTATTCTGTCTCTCAGGATAGGAAGAAGATGTTTCACTTCCACTGAACCTTGAAATTTCCCCTTCTCTTTATACATAATATCATTTACTTTTTGCAGGTTCTCTTCATCCTTAGTTATAAACTGTTCAGCCCTTTTTAATGTATTGTAGCACATGCTACAGAGTACTATCAGTTCTTTAATGTCCTGTTCTTCTGCTCTTAGCAGGTTTCTGATGGCAGCAAGTTGTAACATCAAATCATCGGAAGTCATAGAGAAAACTGTGCCGCAGCAGATCCAATTCTCCATCTCTTTTAAGGGATTATCCAATTTTTCCATCACTCTCAATGCCGAATCTTCAAAATTCTTTGCATTAGTTTTTAAAGTACAGCCGGGATAATAGGGTAGATTCATAATTTATTCCTTGCAAATTTTATTATAAAAGACAAAAAAAACAGAAGTCAGGAATCAGAATTGATTTTATGTATGATATTAACATTTGTCCGCCAGCCGGTGGATTCTTTATCCTGTCATTTTTCTAAATGCACTCACCAAAGCAATAGGTGGCAATTCCTCTAGGTCTTCGATACTTTTTCTGTCTGGTATCAGTTTTCCTTTTCTTTCTCTTAGATTTATCGTTCTGAGGGCTTCCATTACTGCTGCCACATCTATTCCTTTTGGGCAACGACTGGAGCATTGCAGGCAGGTAGCACATATCCAGATAGTTTTACATTCTAAAACCTCATCAGCTGCTCCTAATTGGAGTAATCGCATTACCTGATGGGGTGGGATATCCATATAGTCAACTACAGGGCATCCTGAGGAGCAGTTACCGCATTGATAGCAGTCAAATATATTCTGTCCCGATATTTCTTCTACTTTTTGTACAAGCTTATTTCTTATATTTTCTGCTGTAATTTTATAAGGCATAATCAGTTCTTGTATTTTGGGCTTTGCTGGTTACTTTTTGGTTTATATTCATATCCAACATCGAATGCTTTTAAATTCAAGTCCACATATTTTTTAGGTACGGATTCTTTTATAGATTCTTTCATCGCTTCCGGGGTAGTTATTTTTGCTTGTGCAACTGCAAAACCAAGCATTACTATATTCGCAACGATTTTTCCCCCCAGTTTTTCCGCTATTCTTGTGGCTGGTATTGAGGAATAAATAATTTTTTTATTAGGCTGAAATATTGACACTAACTCTGAGTCATAAAGCAAGATGCCACCTTCCCTTAGAATGGGGGAGAACTTCCCGTAACCTTCTTGGGATAAAGCAATCAATACATCTGCTGTATCAACAAGTGGATAATCAATTTCATCAGAGGAGATAACCACTTCCGAGCTACAAGCACCTCCACGTGCTTCAGGTCCATAGGATTGTGTCATTGATGCATTTTTTTTATCATAGATTGAAACAGCCTTCCCGATAATATATCCGGAAAGAACTATACCTTGTCCTCCAAAGCCGCAAATTTTGACTCGTAGAATGCTCATACATTGCTCCTCATTCGGATGAGTAAAAGCCAATCCTGAGATATTGTAATGAAATTATCTTTATATATTCTCATTTTAGGTTTATTTATTGTTTTCTATCTGCTAGCCGGTATCCAGCATCCATTTTCACAAATTTTACAAAACTTTTTCACTTTTATTCCATAGATTCACTTTTTTGTGTTACTGCTTTTTGCATTTTACTTTGCATCTCTTCCCATTCTATCTCTTTCTCTACTTTGCTTTTAATTCCGTTTTGGACATTTTCCCAGAATGTTGGCTTGTCTTCGTTAACAAAGACTCCACATACAATCTCATTATCCATATCTATTGGAATTTTTTGAGGGTCAGCTGAATGGTCAATAATTGAGCGGCGCCTGAATTCTTGCAATACATCAATCCCTGCTCCACCTCTGTTTCTTCTTGCGAATACAGTGGGGCAGGGTGATACAATTTCAATAAAGCAAAACCCTTTCTTGTTTACCGCTGTTTGGATGGAATCGGTTAATCTGCGGAGGTGAAGCGAAGTCCACCTAGCTACATAGGCTGCGCCGGACGCTGCTGCCAGTCCTATGAGATTAAACGGTTGTTCATAATTTCCATAAGGAGCAGTGGAACTATACGCCTGGAGTGGTGTTGTGGGCGCATTCTGGCCACCCGTCATTCCATAGATGAAGTTGTTTACACAGATTACATTGATATCAACATTTCTTCTTGCCGCATGGATTAAATGATTTCCTCCAATAGCAAATAAATCACCGTCTCCAGAAAAAACCACTACAGTTAAATCTCTATTTGCTAATTTTAGGCCTGTGGCAAAAGGGATTGCTCTACCATGCGTAGTATGATAGGAATCAAGTTTAATATATCCGGCTACTCTTCCTGTACATCCAATACCTGAAACAATTGCCACCTTATTGAGGTCTACATTTGCCTTATTTAAGCCTTCCACAAATGCTGTTAAAGAGGAGCCAAGTCCACATCCTGGGCACCAGATGTGTGGCATTCTATCCATCCGAAGCAGCTCTTCCATTGGATGATGCGGTTCTTCTCTTTCTTTTTCAATTTTCTGAAGATTTTCCTTATTCATGAGCCACCTCTTCAATTGCTTGAAATATATCGTCTAATTTATGGAGACCTCCGCCAGGGTGGGGCACAGATTTAGTTTTTGCATTGCCACAAGCACATCGTTCTACTTCAAGCGCGATCTGGCCAAGATTAATCTCCGGGACCACAAAGCCCTTAACTTTTTGGGACAACTCTCTAATCTTTTTTTCTGGGAAGGGCCAGACTGTTACCAGGCGAAGTAATCCAACCTTAATACCTTTTTCTCTTGCCTTTTTTATGGCTGGGACAACTGTTCGTGCTGTAATTCCATATGCAACAACAATCACATCAGCATCTTCAATATCTCTTTCTTCAAGCATAATAATTTCGTCAGAATGTTTCTTTATCTTTTCGAGCAATCGGGGTACACATTTTATCTGGCATTCTTCGGTCATTATAGGATAACCTCGTTCATCATGCGTGAGACCTGTTGAATGATAGCGATACCCATCTCCTGCTTTAGCAAATTCAGGGATTAAGTCTTCTCCAACTTGGTAGGGGAGGTACTCTTCAGGCCTTTTTTGAGTATACTTTCTTTCCACAAGCTCAATTTTGTCTACAGGCGGGATAGCCACTCTTTCTGTCATATGTCCAACAATGGCATCAGCCAATATGAAAACCGGGACACGATATTTTTCTGCATAATTAAAGGCAATGATAGTAAGATCAAAGAATTCTTGCGGAGACTTAGGGCAAAGAGCGATGATTCCATAATCACCGTGAGACCCCCAACGCGCTTGCATCATATCCGATTGCCCCCAGGAGGTAGGCATTCCTGTGGATGGTGAGCCTCGCTGAACATTTACTATAACGCACGGGACTTCCATCATCGCTGCCAGACCGATGTTTTCATTCATAAGTGAGATGCCCGGGCCCGATGTCGCAGTCATTGATTTTGTTCCAGCCCAAGAAGCACCAATTATACCTGCCATAGAGGCAATCTCATCTTCAAATTGTATGAAAACCCCATTTACCAAAGGAAGTCGGAATGCCATCCTTTCCGCAATTTCAGAAGCCGGGGTAATTGGATAGCCACCAAAGAAGCGACACCCGGCAGATATAGCACCTTCTGCACAAGCGATATCACCCTGCATAAAAAATTCGCCGTGTAGTCTACTTTTTTTAAACAACTTTTGCCTCCTTCTCTGCCTGCTGGCGGATAGTACTTGTGTTAAGAGGTCCCTTCGCGTTTGTCTGCCCTGTGGACTCGGTAACAAATATTGCAAAATCCGGGCAGATGAGTTCACAAAATCCACAAAAAGTACACTGATCAGGTTTCACAATTTTGGGAGGATGATATCCTTTTTCATTAAATTCTTCAGAGACTTCCAGAACATCTCTTGGGCAGTATTCGATACAAAAATTGCAACCTTTGCACCTATCCGCAATTATATGTATCTCTCCGGAAACTGTTTTGGGCTTATCTTTACCAAATGGTTTTTCCCAATATTTCATCAGAAACTCCTAACAATCTGTTAGCCCTTGGTTTTGGGCTTAGAAGTCTTTTTATAGATACCTTTGTCCGGAACTTTCTCATTTTGCCTTGCTACTTAATAATCTGCTAATCAATAATTATATTTGCCACATCTACCTGTTTGCCAGATTTTTTGTCTAGTATCCTGTTTTCTACCTTCAAGTTCAAATTTCATATTTTTCTTTTCCTTCTTGAAATAGGTCACTTCCATAAATATCATTCGCAACAATACAGGGGAAATCTTCTACTTCCAGTTCTCGAACCGCTTCTGTTCCCAGATCTTCATATGCGATAACCTTTGCTTTTTTTATAGATTTTGCAATTAGTGCTGCCACACCGCCAACTGCAGCCAGATATACAGCTTTATTCTGTTTCATAGCATCAATGACACCCTTGCCTCTTGGACCCTTGCCAATTGTTGCCTTAAGTCCTCGTTCTAACAACTGGGGAGTATATGGGTCCATACGATAACTTGTGGTAGGTCCTGCTGAGCCGATTGGCTTTCCCTGGGGGGCGGGCGCGGGACCAACATAATACATTACCTGCCCCTTTAAATCAAATGGTAATTCCTTTCCTTCTTTTATCAAATCGACTAATCTTTTGTGAGCCGCATCCCTCCCTGTATAGATTATTCCAGAAAGCAGAACAGTATCACCAATATTTAGCTGGGCTACATCTTCATCTGTTAAAGGAGTTGTTAATTTTACAGTTTTTGGCATTTTTCCTCCATGGATTTTTAAACACAAAGCACTCAAAGAGCACAAAGAAGAACATAGACTTTAAAAAACTTCCTCCAACTTTATCGTTCAATATAAATATTTTTTCTTTGCGTTCTTTGAGGGCTTTGTGTTTTCAAACAATCCTCTCTTTATGCCGACAGCAATGGCATTGAAGGTTGATAGCAACAGGCATTGTCGCAATATGGCAGGGATAGGCCTCTATATGTACATCGAGAGCAGTAATTCTTCCCCCCAATCCCATAGGTCCCACACCTGTTTTGTTAATTCTCTCTAATATATCTTTTTCGACTTCAGCGTACTTTGGATCAGGGTTTCTGGAACCAATGGGACGCAGCAGCGCTTTTTTGGCAATTTGAGCGGCTTTCTCAAATGTGCCACCCAATCCGACACCCACTACAACAGGTGGACAGGGGTTGCCGCCAGCGTTTTTTACAAATTCTACCACAAAATCCTGTACACCTTCAATCCCATCTGCGGCTTTCATCATCTTCACTGTGCTCATATTTTCAGAGCCACCACCCTTGGGTGCAAATGTAATTTTGAGAGTATCCCCAGGAACTATATCAATATAAATTACTGCCGGGGTATTGTCTTTTGTGTTAATCCTATCAATCACTGGGTCATCAACAATGGATTTTCTAAGATATCCTTCCTTATATCCTTGGCGAACCCCTTCATTGACTGCATCAACGAAGTTCCCTTCCACAATATGAACTTCCTGTCCCAACTCAATAAAGAATACAGCAAAACCTGTATCCTGACAGAGAGGGAGTTTTTCGTTCTTCGCCACCTCAATATTTTTCATAATCATATCAAATACATCTTTTCCAGGTTGGGACTCTTCTTTTTCCTTAGCCTGTTTAAGAGCCTGAATGACATCATCTGGTAAATAGAAGTTAGCATCCAGGCATAGTTGTTTTACCACTTCGGTGATTTTGCTTGCTTCGATTTCGCGCATAGTATTTCCTCTTTTTTAAATTATTTTTTCACCATATTTTTTAATTGCATTCACAAAAGGATTTGTATCATCATTCCACTCATCGGGCAGGAAAGGATGAGGTTCGATACGAAGGTCTATATCCCATCTTAATTTCATTAGTTTTACTCTGTCGTCAACAGGGTCACCTGTTAAATCTTTTGAAACAACCGCAATATCAACATCGCTCCATTCGTTAAAGTTTCCCTTAACTAAAGAGCCAAAGATATAGACTGCTAATAAATCTAATTTCGCCTCCCGAAGTTTTTTGATATATTTTAATGCATTGCTTCGGGCAATTATTTTATCATCTTTTTTAACCATACTCTTATTTCTTTGATTTTATTCATTTGTTTTTGTGTATATTCTTTTGAGCATTTTTTATAGAATTTTCTCTTGTAGTCATCATATCTGGCAGCAATGTTAAAAGTTGTAATTGTATCTAAAATAACTTTCTTCTCATCATCAACTTCTATATTTGCTTTTTTAGCAATTTTTGTTAAGTTATGGATATAGGGAACATCTCTATCTATATTTTGAACATATAAAGCTTTTAACAATTTTTCAATAACAAGATGAGCAATAAAAAGACACCAAGAGTAGTCACCTTTTTCAAAAAGATGATTAGCAACTTGCCAATCTTCTTCTGCTGTTTCCAGCCAATACTTAATATACTCTTCTTTGGTCATAATTTTGTTTTCAGCAAGGTTGCAACTTCAGATGGCTGTTTGGCGACGGGTATTCCGGCTTCTTCTAAAGCCCCAATTTTCTCAGAAGCGGTTCCAGAGCCACCAGAGATGATTGCTCCTGCGTGACCCATTCTCTTTCCGGGAGGGGCGGTTTTTCCTACAATAAAGCCTACCACCGGTTTGCTCATCTTTTCTTTTACAAATCTTGCAGCCAGTTCTTCGGCATTACCCCCAATCTCTCCGATGAGCATGATAGCCTCTGTCTCTGGGTCTTCTTCAAACAACTTTAGGCAATCGATAAAATCCATACCCACAATCGGGTCTCCACCAATACCGATGCAGGTAGATTGTCCAAGCCCTGACTTGGTTATATGGTCTACAATTTCGTAAGTTAAAGTTCCGCTGCGGGAGATTACTCCAATCTTCCCAGGCTGAAAGATATTTGCTGGAAGGATGCCAACTTTTGACTTTCCCGGAGAGATTATTCCGGGACAATTAGGTCCGATTAGACGGCAGTTTCTTCTCTGCAGGCATGAATAGACTTTCATTATGTCGAGTACAGGGATTCCTTCGGTTATTGTAATCACCAGCTTAATGCCTGCATCTGCGGCTTCACATATAGCATCAGCAGCAAAAGGGGCTGGAACGAAGATGATTGAAGTATTAGCCTGAGTTTCTTTTACTGCTTGGTTCATTGAATTGTAAACAGGAATTCCATCAACTTTTTGATCACCTTTACCTGGAGAAACTCCTGCAACAACGTTTGTTCCATACTCTTTCATTTTTTTGGCATGAAAACTACCATCCCGTCCTGTTATACCTTGAACAATAACCTGTGTATTCCGATCTATTAAGATACTCATAAAGCCCTTTATTGTTTTGCGAGCCCAATCGCTTTTTTGGCAGCATCTGCCATAGAGTTAGCAAGAATAATATTTTTTGCCTGGTGAAGAATTTTATGTGCTTTTTCTTCATTTGTTCCTGTAAGTCGAATGACTATAGGAATCTGCAGGTTAAGTGAGTGAATTGCATCTAATAAGCCATTCGCCACATCATCACAACGAGTAATTCCACCAAAGATATTTATCATTACAGTTTGAACATTTTTATCGCTGAGCAGGATATTCATAGCATCAATAACCTTTTGCGGGTTTGAACTGCCACCAATATCTAAGAAATTTGCCGGTTCCCCCCCATAAAGTTTTATCAAATCCATTGTAGCCATTGCAAGTCCTGCCCCATTTACCATACATCCAATATTTCCCTGCAGACGAATATAGCTTAATCCTTTTGATTTTGCTTCCATCTCTTTGGCTTCATCCGCCAAGTGGCGGATTTCTCTCATCTTTTCTATATCAGGATGTCTGTAAAGAGCATTATCATCAAAGTTGATTTTTGCATCAAGAGCCAGCACTTTGCCTTTTTTGTCTAAAACCAACGGATTTATTTCTGCTAATGATGCGTCATTTTCAATATAGCAATTGTATAAATTTTTAATAATTGTAGAGACTTGCCTTACGATTTTTATATCATCAAATATTTTGAAGGCGAGATTCCGAGCCTGAAAGTCAAATAATCCTCCCTCCCCTGGGTTAACATAAAGTTTATAGATTTTTTCCGGGGTTGATTTGGCAATCTCTTCTATATCAATTCCTCCGGCAGAACTTACCATACACACGATACTCTTTGAATTTCTGTCATTAGTGATTCCAACATAATATTCACTTTCAATATCAACTGCTTCAGATAGGAGAACTTTTTCAACAGTTAACCCTTTGATATTCATTCCGAGAATTTGACTGCTGATTTTTTCAGCCTCCGCAGGGGTTTTAGCAAGTTTTACCCCTCCTGCTTTGCCTCTTCCTCCAACTAATACCTGTGCTTTTATGACCACTGGGGTAGCAATTTTTTTTGCAGCACTGTATACTTCTTGGGGAGATGTACAGAGTTCCTCCCTTGGGGTGGCAACCCCATAAGAACGAAATATTTCTTTTGCCTGAAACTCATGAACTTTCATTACTTAGGCTTTAATCTTTCATTTAAGATTTAGGACAACACATCAGGGATGCAAAAATATTTGTCAAGTGGAAAAGTAAAAAATTTGTTTTTTAATCAATTTTTTTAACACAAAGCACACGAAGCAAAAAACAATGAATAATGAAAAGGGAAAAGGGGAATGGGGAAATGAGAAACAGGGAAAGGGGAAATGGAAAAGGGAAAAGGGAAAAGGGAAAAGGGAAAAAATTGATTAAAACTTGTCCGCCTACTGGCGGAAACTTGTCCGCCTACTGGCGGAAACTTGACAG
>JBNGDW010000044.1:0-13143 GCA_049975325.1 Cloacimonadia bacterium
GGATATAACCGGCTTGGTTGACTTCACCTGGGTATGACCAGTCCCCATAAGCATAAAATCTGCACCACAGCTATTCACTAGAGCCGCTCTATGCATGACATAATCATAATTTACATCGCTATAAGAAAATACAACCAGATTAACATTATTTTCTTTAATAAGTTTTGGCAAATCCGGTTCTGCATAGATAGGAATACCTTCTGGATAGAGTCTTCCTGCCAAATCTGCCGGGTATTTTCTGCCTTCGATATCTGGTATCTGAGTAGCCGTGAATGCTACTACCTCATAGGCTTCATTGTCGCGGAAGTATTGATTGAAATTATGAAAATCTCTTCCGGCTGCACCCATAATTATCACTTTCTGTTTCATTATCTGTTACCTTTCTATATCTAATTAATTTTCGTCTTTTTGAGAAAAAATTGCCTAATATGTCAAGTAAATAATTTCACTATCTCACAAATTCTCATTGAGATTTCTTTTTCAAAATTCTTGACTGACTTGAGCAAAGGAAAATAAAAAGCAAAAATCCAAAATATTAGGAGAGATTATGACAAAGAATTCAACAGCGGAACAGTCTGATAAAGAGCATGATCTTCGAGAGAATATTGCAAGAATAAAACATAAGCTAATAATATTAAGTGGCAAGGGTGGTGTTGGGAAAAGCACAATGGCTGTCAATATAGCATACGGACTTGCCCAAAGGGGGAAGAGAGTGGGCATCCTTGATATAGATATACATGGTCCTTCGATCGCAAAATTACTTGGTATTGAGGGTAAAGCTATAACGGCAGGCTCTGACAAACGTGTACAACCAATAAAAGTGGATGAAAATCTATACGCAATAACCATTGCTTCTCTTTTGAGAAGTCCTGACGATGCAATAATATGGCGGGGACCGCTTAAGACACACATAATAAGGCAGTTTCTGCAAGATTTTGAATGGCCCTCGCTGGACTATTTAATAATAGATAGTCCTCCCGGTACAGGTGATGAGCCACTTTCCGCTGCTCAGATAATCGGCAAACTGGATGGCTCTATAGTGGTCACCACCTCTCAAGACCTTGCCTTGCTTGATGTCCGTAAGAGTATCAATTTTTCAAGAAAGGTTAATGTGCCTGTCCTTGGACTTCTCGTAAATATGTCCGCCTTTAGATGCCCTCACTGCGGCAAGATCATTGACATATTTCATGGAACAGCGGTACAAAAGGCTGCAAAAGATTTTGATATAGAAATACTGGGAACTATCCCAATAGATGAAAATATAGTAGAAATGAGCGATAACGGGAAGCCATATATTAAGTATTTTAATCAGTCAGAGCCTGCCAAGGAGATGATAAAGGTTGTAGATAAAATAATTAGCAAGGTAGAAAAGTCAGTATCTTAAACCTATGAATTCTACATTGAGCATCTAAACTTAACTTAAGTAACTGAAAATAAGTTCATACCCGAAAGCACTACTAAACAGGCTTGAAAGTTCTATGCATTCTACAATTAGAGTGATAAGTATACTTGCCAATATCCATCTAAAAAAGCCATTAAAATGTATATTTCGTATAAATAAGGAAGATAGTATAAGCATCAAACCATTAACGATGAACAGGAAAAAGCCGAGACTTAAAAGTGTAACGGGAAACTCGAGCAGCATAAAAATCGGATAGATAAGGGCATTAACGAAACCAATTGTCAATGAAAAAAGCAATGCAGTTGAAAAACTTTTAATATAGATTAGTTTCACCGGTTTAATGATAAGAAACACTACAAGGGTGTAAATAAAAAGCCGGATAAGGTGATAAAGTAGCATAGTATCAGAAACCACTTCCATAATAAATGGGTTACGCACCCCCCTCTTCAAATTTATCTTTAAGGCGAGGTGAGAGCTGTTCAGCTTGGCGAATTCTCCATAGAATTTCTTGTATCTCTGTTGTTTCTTGTTCATGGGGCTTTTCGTGAATTATATGTTTAATGGACTCCTTATAGTCATCGGCTTCTGGAATGCCAGTAGCAACAATTGTAACCGCAAGTTTATTTTTCATTTCCTCTTCTAGAACCAAACCTTTGATTATATTAGTATGTTCATTCGCTTGAGCAGATATACTGCTTACTGCCTTGTCGTACTCAGCAAGTCTAAGGTCATATCCAGCAGTAATATTAATAAGCATAGCCTTTGAATGTGCCAATGATAGATTACTTAGAAGAGGATTTGCTACTGCTTCTTTGACGGCTTGTGTGACTCTATCCTCCCCTTCTCCTGTACCGATGCCCATAAGTGCGTAACCCATCTCCGCCATTACTGTTCTCACATCAGCAAAATCTACATTGATGTAACCACTTTTATTTATAATATCAGATATCGCTTTTGCTGCACCGTACAAGATATTATCTGCCTTTTTGAAGGCTTGAAAAATGTCCAGTTCTCCATACTTTTCTTTTACACCCTCATTTGGGATTACAATAAGTGCATTGATTTTTTCTTTTAACTCTTTTATTCCTTTATCAGCGATTTCTTGTTTGACTTTTCCTTCACTGAGAAATGGATAGGTAACCACGGCAACAGAGATGATACCTTTTTCTTGTGCAATATCAGCAATAACAGGTGAGGCGCCGGTGCCGGTGCCCCCGCCCATACCAGCAGCGATAAATATCATATTAGCGCCATCCAGTGCTTTTTCTAGGGCTTCTCTACTATCCTCTGCGGCCTTAGCCCCCACTTCCGGATTTGCTCCAGCGCCAAGGCCTTGAAGTTTGCTACCTATTTGAACCTTTGTACTTGCAAGACAGCAGTTCAGCACTTGTCGGTCTGTATTTACCGCAACATATTCTACACCGGTGAGTTCATTTTGAATCATAGTATTAATCGCGTTATTACCTGCACCACCCACTCCCAATATTTTAATCTTTGTATTTCCTTTTTTTATTTCATTAATTTTCAACATTGTCCCTCCTTGTTAAGTGAAATCTCTGGTGGCAAACCACCTTTTAATTTTTTGTAGTAAACGTTCGAGAGAAGATTTTGAGAGATCATCAACAAGTGGGTCCCGATAAAGTACCTTTTTACCCCAATATAGCAATCCCATTACTGTTGCATATTTGGGATCTGAAAGTAGCTCCACATTGGTATATATTCCCTCGAAGATCGGCGTGCCAATCTTTACAGGAAGATTAAATACTTCCTCGTAAATTTTATCAATATTCTTCAGGTTTGCAGTCCCACCGCATAAAGAAATACCAGCAGTCATCATCTCAAAATATTTACTTTTTTTAATTTCATTAAATACTAAGTTTGCAATCTCTACGATTCTTGGATTAATTATTTCCGCTATGAACTTATTAGTTCTCGTGCTGCCCGGTCGTCCTCCGATTCCAGGTATTTCAATAATCACACTCTCATCTATATCCTGTGGATAAGCATTTCCATACTTAATTTTTATTTTTTCAGCCTCTGGAAGAGGGGTACGGAGTCCCACTGTCAAGTCTTCTGTTATTGTCTCGCCGCCAAAGGGTATAATATAGGTATATCTAATACTATTTTTAAAAAAGATAGAAATATCAGTAGTACCACCTCCAATATCAATCAAGATAGTGCCCAATTCTTTCTCGTCTGGATCCAAAATTGCCAATGCTGAAGCAACGGCTTGAGGCATTATATCCTTGATACTCAGTCCGAGTAGCTGCACTGATTTATAGATATTATCAAGTGAATTAGCGTCTGCAGTCACAATATGGACATCGCCTTCAAGTCTGACACCTGTCATGCCAATAGGGTCAAGAATGTTTGTCAGACCATCAACAGAAAAGTATTGAGGTTCAGCATAAATAATTTTTCTATCAGGAGGAAGTGGGACAACTGACTTGGCATCCTCTATCATCTCCTTAACATCAGCGTTGGTGATTTCAGGTGAATATCTTTTTGATGTGCTCCCTTTTGCTACACCATGGCTATCAAAACTGCTTATATGCTCTCCTGAAATGCCCACTATGAGGTTATCTGCGTATTTATTTGCCATTTTTTCTGCAGCCCGCACTGCCTTCTCTATGGATTCTCTTGCTGTACTAATATTTCGAATAACACCATGATAAAGTCCATCTGACTTGTTTTCCCCTATTCCACATATTTTCACTTGATTGTTGACATCAACTACGCCAATAAGGCAGCAAATCTTTGTGGTGCCGATATCCAGGGCTGTAATTATCTTTTCTCGTGCCATCTTATCTTAAAATAATAAGCTCATTATGAGGATCCGAGAATCTTAGATCTATCTCGGAAAAATGAGCAAAGCCAAAGTTTTCATAGACAAAAATCAGCTTATTGATACTTTTCCTAAACTCTTCAGAACTTACAATAAGCCGAGTTCCATAGTCACTGTCAGTTAATATTATCTCACCATCTCTGATGGAAAATTCAGAAATTTTATTGAGGAAACCTGGTTTCCGGGAATTAATCTCATCATATACCATGAAAAAGAGCGTTAATGCCTCACTCTCTACCCTATCACCTACTGAATATGAAATGTTCTCAGGCAAACTAAAGATAGGTAAATGTGCAGAATCAGGGTGCCGAGTGTCTATTACCACACCTTCTCTATCAATATATAATGATTCGCCATTGGAAATTGGTACAACTGCCACAGGTATTCTTTCCTCTATGGAAATAAGAAGGGTGTGTGGCAGCCGGCGTTCAATCTTTGCATGTTTAATTCGAGGAAACATGGCAAAAATTGGCTTGATCTTGCTGTCCGGAACTGTGAACATATTTTTATCTAAGAACTCTGCAAGATGCTTGTATATTTCCCCCTCATCTATAAAGACAGTCCCTCTAATATCTATTTTTTCTATATTTACGGAATCCAATTGTGAAAGGCCATAGAGAAAAAGGTATGCTAACCCAGCTGTCATGCCAGTAAAGAGGATGAATAGCAAGAAGAAAGCAAGAATGGCAGGCTTCTCCTTCTCAACTTTTACTCTACTTCTGGGATTTCTCTTACTCTTCATAGTCAAAATTCCCCCACAAATGGACTTCTGGTTCAAGTTCTATATTAAACATCTCTTTTACCTTTTTTTGAGCAGTACATATTAATTTATACACATCCTGTGAACTGGCATTCCCACGGTTGATAATAAAATTTGCATGTTTTTCCGAAATATACGCGTCTCCTTCATGATAACCTTTCAGCCCACATTGTTCGATTAGTGAACCGGCATAATAGTTACTTCCATTCTTAAACACAGAACCAAAAGTGTTAACAGCCAAAAGTTTTCGGGAAGTTCGTTTATGATAAAATTCTTGCATCTTTTTTGCAACCTGCTGTGGGTCAGAAGGTTTTAATCCAAAACATGCTTCAAGAATGATAAAATCCTGTAATGGGAAAACTGTCTTTCTATAATCCCACATAATTTTATTAGAGTTCAGATGCCCTTTTGCACCATTTCCATTTATAATTGTAAGCTCATTCACAAACTCGCCGATAGTATGACCGAATGCGCCTGCATTCATCGCGATACATCCACCAACTGTTCCAGGAATACCATTTAAAAATTCCAAGCCACTAAGTCCTCGCCCTTGCAATGACAAAAGCAATTCTTGCACAGAAGTGTTTGTGGAGCAGTTTACTGTGGCATCGTCAAAAGACAAATTTTGGGGGAGCTTCCTGAGAGAAATTACAACACCACAATAACCTTTATCTGAAATCAGAACATTCGTGCCATTCCCAAGAATTTTATAAGGTATTTCATTTTCAACAAGAAAGCTAAAAATAGTCTGCAAGGTGGATAAATCTACAGGCTCGACAAAGAATTCTGCAGGACCGCCTGTCTTAATGCTTACATATGATGCAAGTGGATGATTAACTTGCACAGTTTTAGTAAGTTGTTTTCTGTTTACAAACTCTACAAATCTTTGACTCGCTGTTTTCATATCTTTTTCTGAACTTTATGTATGTCCGATTTTCTTTGTTTTAATAATTCCACAAATCTTTCCCCTCCTTTATATATATCTCCTGCACCCATTGTAATTACAATATCACCCGGTTTTGTAATTTGCATAAGTGTTTCTGGTATTTTTGCCTTATCTCTTATATAAAGGCAATTCAGATTACCTTTTTCTATGGCTGTATCAACTACTAACCTTCCTGTCACATCAGGAATTGGAATTTCACGAGCAGGGTATACATCGGTTACAACAAAAATATCTGCAATGGAAAGAGCATCTGCAAATTCTCTATAAAATCTTTGCGTGCGAGAATACAAATGTGGTTGAAATACTGCAATGATTCGGCGGTCACAATCATTTTTTATTCCCTGCAATGTGGCTGCAATTTCAGTTGGATGATGAGCATAATCATCATATACTAAGATGTCATCTATAAAACCCTTTCGTTCAAATCTACGATAGACTCCATTAAATTTTGCAAGACCTGACCGAATTTTTTCAAATGGGATTTCTAACTCTAAAGCCACCGCAGCAGCGAATAATGAATTTCTCACATTATGCATTCCTGGTAATTGAAGATAGATATCTCCAAGCATTTTATTATTACAGATGAAATTATATCTTGTGGTAAAATCCTGGAAGACGATATCTTCACCCCGGATCTTAGCCTCTGGGTTTAATCCATAAGTGCATACTCGTTTTTCAAATTTTGGCAAAAGTTTTTGTACATTCCTATCATCAAGACAGGCTACTATCAGACCCAAAAATGGTACCTTATTAGCATATTGCAGGAAGGCATCTTCCAGATCATCCAGGGTAGGATAGCAGTCCATATGCTCTGGCTCAATATTTGTGATACCGGCTATAATTGGAGATAGCGCAAGAAACGAGCGGTCATATTCATCAGCCTCTACGACAATATAATTAGAATCGCCGGGAACTGTGGTAGAATTGAAATTCCTGACCACTCCTCCGATTATCAGGGTAGGTTTAACGCCGGCTTCGGTTAATATCATTCCTAGCATAGATGTTGTCGTTGTTTTTCCATGTGTGCCTGCCACGGTTATGCTATATTTCATTCTAGTAAGTTCATACAGCATTTCAGCCCTTCGGATTATAGGTATTCCAAGTTTTTTTGCAGCCACAATCTCAATATTGTCATCTTTGATTGCCGAGGAGCGAACCACCACATCAGCATTGGCGATATTTTCAGCACGATGCCCATACATTATACGAGCTCCTAGTTGTTTCAACCGCTCGGTAATTTCTGTAGCGCGCACATCAGAGCCGGTAATTCTATAACCATATCTCAGCAAAAGCTCAGCGATACCGCTCATACCAATCCCGCCAATGCCAACAAAATGAAGCTGCTTTGTCTTTCCAAGCCTAAAAGGCGCATTTGGGGTAAACATTTTCAGGCTTCCCTAATCCTTAATTTCTGGAAAATGTCTTCCACAATATCTCGAGTAGCATTCACAGGTGCCAGCTGTTTCATGCTTTTTCTCATATCTTCTAACATCCTTTGAATGTGTAGGATATTCAGGATTTCTTTAAGTAATACTTTAGGTTCAAGCTCTTCTTCGACTATCATCTTAGCTGCTTTTTTCTCCACAAAATAACGAGCATTTTTAAGTTGATGATTCCCTGCTGAATAGGGAAAAGGAATAATTACAGCAGGCAAGCCAAAATAGGCAAGTTCGGAAAGGGATAAAGCTCCTGCCCTGCATACTGCTAAACTAGAAATCTTATATACGCTTGCAATGTTATCAAAAAAAGGCTTAATTACTACTCCCTTTTTATTTGAATACTTTTTCATAAATCTATCATAATCCTGATAACCAGTCTGAAAAATAATCTGTATCCCTTGTTGCAATAGTTCATCTATGATTTCCGCGGCTGTCTGGTTGATTACATGTGAGCCCTGACTTCCGCCATAGATAAATAATATCGGTTCATCTTCCAATTTCCATAATTTTAGTGCCTCGTCTCTGCTTATATAAGAAAACTCTCGTAGTGGATTTCCTGTAAATAAGAGTTTTTCCCGCACATGTTTTAGATACTGAGAAGCCTGGGGGAATCCAAGATATCCAGCCTTACTAAAGTTCATGAGCAACCTGGTACTTATACCGGGAAAACTGTTCTGTTCTTGTAAAAAAATTGGTATGCCTGCCAAAACAGCTCCAATCCCTGCTGCTCCAGTGACAAATCCCCCACAACCTATTAAACACTTAATTTCGTGTCTATACAAAGTTTTCAATGTCTGCACGATCCCTTTCATAAGATACAAAGGAAAAAGAAAGTTTTCGCGATTAGCCTGCCGATGAAATTTTTTTACCTCTATCTGAAGGACTTTAAACCCATATTTGGGCACAATCATGGTCTCCAAGCCGCCTTTCGCACCGATAAAAACGACTTGCACTTTAGGATTGCTTGCGAGTATTTGCTTTCCAAGTGCAATCCCTGGAAAGATATGTCCACCAGTGCCTCCTGCTGCTATAGCAATATTCATTGTCATACTCTCAAAGGTCGTCTATCAAAGGAACTAAAATTATTAAACCGAGCAAGCAGACTTTCTTGCTCAGCCCTTGCTCGCCTGCTTGCATTTAAGATAAGTGCTATCGATATTGAATCTATCATAAACGCAGACCCACCATAGCTAATAAAGGGAAGACTGACTCCTGTTGGAGGTATTAGGCTCGTGGCGACTCCAATATTGATTATAACATTATACGCTAAGTTAAAGACAAGTCCTGAAATGAGCAGACTATAGAAAAGGCTTCCTGCATTTTGAGCAAGTGTAAGCCCTCCGATAATTACAATCAAGTACAATGCAATCAAAACGCAAGAACCGATAAAACCAAACTCTTCTCCTATCACAGTAAATACATAATCTGTCTTTACAAAGGGGAGATAAAATAGCTTGGCTCGTCCCTCTCCGCTACCTTTTCCGAGAGCCTTGCCTTGCGAGAGTGCTACGAGCGACTCATGAGGTTGATACCAATAGCGCTCATCTTCTCCATCTGGAACCTCGCCCTCCACAACAAAATGGGAAAAGGCAGAAATCCGTGCCCGACGGTAGTCAGGACCTGTAATAAGGGATACTATAAGAAAAACAGATACAACAAGAATCATAGAAAGAGTTGTTGAAAATTTTATTCGTGCCACAAATAACATACTTATATAAATAAGAAAAAGGATTCCAGCCGTACTCAGGTCCGGTTCTTTATAAATAAGTAAAAAATAGAGCACGGGAAAGATAATTATTACTGAAAAATGCCTAACAAATTTAAGTGGAGAAGAATTATCAATAGACAACTGATTTTTAGCCAAAAAATGTGCGAGATAAAAAATCAGAATTAACCGGGCGATAGTACTTGGTTGGAATCCAATCGGCCCAACATCAATACGTCTAAACGAGCCATTCACGGAAGTACCTATACCTGGCACGAGCACAGCAACTAAAAGTAGTAACCCCAAAATGAGCAACGGAAAGGCTAATTTTCTTAGGATATGTAGGTCAAGAAAATAGAATAATAAACAGAGTGGGATAGACACACCTATCCAGAGCAGTTGCTTTAAGAAATCACTATTATCAAAACGGAATGAGGCAATATCCCCTACCACCATAATCCCAATAAGAACGAGAATTATTGTGCTGAACAGTATCGCACTTTCAATATTTTTACTTTTTATAACCATAATCCTGTTTTAGTTTACTTACAAGTTGCTTAAAAGCCTTACCTCTCTCTTCAAAATTTGCAAACATATCAAAGCTTGCGCATCCCGGTGAGAAAAGTACATATTCTCCTTGTTTTGCCTTGGAAAATGCCATTTCAACGGCTTCCGATAAATCCTCAACAATATAAGTCGGAACATAGTTAGCAAAAGTATCATACAGCACCTTTTTCGTTTCCCCATAAACAGTGAGAGATTTCACATTTTTCTTAAAATAGGGAATAAGAAAGTGAAAATCCTCATTTTTATCAGAGCCCCCCATAATCAAATGTAGCGGAGCATCAAATGACTGAACAGCCACTAAAACAGCGTTACTATTTGTTGCTTTAGAGTCGTTTATAAGTGTCACATTATTAATCTTGGTAACCTGTTCCAATCTATGTTCCAATGGCCTAAAAGAAAGTATTCCGGCAACAATATTATCTACTGTAATCCCGCAAGCCCAGCCCACAAGACTAGCTGCTGAAAGATTGCCAATATTGTGCCTACCACGCAAAGGTAGCGATTCTAAAGGAATCTTATAAGGCAATTGCTGCGGAAGATTGAAATGCAGCTCTCTTCCGCGAAGGTGTATATATGGATTTACTTCTGATGTTACACTATAGAACTCTTTTTGCACAGATGTCTGGTCAGCAAGATATCGACATTCAGGATCATCATAATTTAGTATTGCTAAATCCCCATCTCCTTGGTTCATCAAAATTCTTGATTTTGCCTGAACATATTCAGAAAAATCTTTATACCGATTAAGATGGTCAGGCGTTATATTCAAAAGAACACTGATATGCGGCCTAAATTCATGAATTTTTTCCAGCTGAAAACTACTTAATTCCAGTACAATGAACCTGAATATATTATCTTCAATCGGGAACCCTGTAAGAGGCTTGCCAATATTTCCAGCCAGCAAAACTTTTTCTCCAGCCTGATTTAAAATATGATAGATAAGGGAAACCACAGTGCTTTTCCCATTAGAACCAGTCACAGCAATGATCTTTGTATAATCTCTATTTATTAAACGGTATCCTAATTCAATTTCACTCCAGACGGGAATACCTTTTTGGTCGGCTTTTTTCAACAGAGGTATATGCGGTGAAACGCCGGGACTTACAATAATTAAATCGGCTTCCAGAATGCGCTCCGAGTGACCCCCAGCTTCATACTCAAAATTAGCTATAATACCTTCGAGAAGATTAAGTTCATTCAAAGGTTTCGCCTCAGAAAGGAAGGGTACACCTTCCAGAAGCTGAATCTTGAGCGCTGCTGCGATACCACTCCGCCCAGCACCAATTATACTTATCCTTTTATTTTTCAGGTTAACTTTCATTTTTATCTTAACTTTAATGTAATAAGCCCAAAGGCTGTAAAAAGGATGGTTATAACCCAAAACCGCACTACAATCTTTTCTTCTGCCCATCCTTTAAATTCGAGATGGTGATGAAGTGGAGCACAAAGAAGAAGGCGTTTCCCGGTACCCATCTTCCGTTTTGTATATTTAAAATAATATCTTTGTAAAAGAGAAGAGCCAGCTTCTATTAAGAATAGGCCGCCAATGATAATAAAATATATTTCTTCCTTGATTAAAATCGATATGAGGGCAAGCAAGCCTCCGATAGCAAGAGCGCCTGTATCACCCATAAAAATTTCTGCAGGTTTGACATTAAACCATAAAAATCCCAGAATAGAGCCCATAAGAGCCGCTAAGTATATGGCAAGCTCCCCTGATTCCGGAATAAATTCTAATTGCAAATAATCTGAAAAGAGGAAATGTCCTTTTATATAAGCCATTATGCCCAAGCCAAAGGCAACTATTGCTATAGCCCCACTAGCAAGCCCATCCAGTCCATCAGTGATGTTAATAGCGTTTGAATAGAAACTGATATATAATGCAACAAGGGGAATAAAGAAATAGCCGAGTGAAAATTTTACATTTTTCAAAAACGGGATGCTTATCTCTGTTATAGAATTTACATCCTCATATCCAAAATAAAGAGCAAAGGCTATAAGTAGTCCGAGAACAAGCTGCCCCCCGAGCTTATATTTTTCAACCATACCACCTGGCTTATGCATTACATTTTTGAAATAATCATCCATAAAACCGAGGCCAGCAAGCCACAAGGTAACCAGAAGCGCAATTAAAACATATGAATTAGTAAGGTCATTCCAGAGCAAGCTTGAAATGACAATAGTAAGGGTAAGAATAATGCCCCCCATTGTTGGGGTACCGGCTTTCCTGCGATGTGATTCAGGTAATGAGTTATCTAGAGATTCTACTACCTGATGCTTTTTAAACTGCCTAATAAACTTTGGAGTAAAAATAAGACACAGAACAGTTCCTGTAATAAAAGCACCTATTCCTCGAAAAGTAATGTATTGAAAGACATTAAATCCTGTCCAATATTCAACAAGTGGATATAAAATATGGTAAAGCATTATATCAACCTTTCAACAATTTTTTCCATATGAAGATTCCGTGACCCCTTCACTAAAATAACTGAGTTAGGTGGAAAATTCAAATCTGTTGCATCAAGGTAATCTTCAACGGTCTGAAAATGATATGAACCATTATACATACTTGATAAGTTACCAACAGAAATAACACTATTCAGCCGGAGCCTTGCAAGCATCTCTCCAATCTCCTTATGAAAAACTTCACTATATTCACCTAATTCTAACATATCACCCAAAATTGCAAACCTGTTCATCAGTGGATACCTACGCAGGACATCCAATGCAGACCTCATAGATTGGGGATTAGCATTGTAGCAATCAGCAATAATAGTCCAGCCTTTTTCTCTATTCTTAAGAATCTCCATTCTAAGCCCAACTTTAGGTTTTTTAGATAATCCCTTTTGAATCTCTTGGTTGGAAAGATGGTAATATTTTCCAATAATAATCGCAGGAATAGCATTCATTATATTATGCTCAACCAGACCTTTTATAAAGTAAATTTCACCATTTAATAGGAAAGATAACTTCCTATTGTTTTGCGAAATTGACGAGAGAATAAAATCATTATCTTTACTTTTTCCATAAGAAACAAACCCCGGCCTCCTTTTATAATGTTCAAGCTGTCCTATATCTCCGTTAAAGATTTTCAGTGAACTTTCGTGGGCGTATCTGAAAATATCAGTCTTCTCCTTGGTAACACCTTCAAGATCGCCAAAAAATTCAAGATGAGCAGGACCAATAGAAGTAATTACAGCAATATTAGGCTTTGCAATTTGAGTCAGCCGCATGATTTCTCCAAAGTGGTCAGAGCCCATTTCAAGAACTGAGACCTCATGAGAATTATCCAGACTAAATAAAGTAAGTGGCAGACCAATGATACTGTTAAGATTCCCTTGAGTTCTATGAACAGAAAATCTTTGTGCCAACACATTCGCTACAAATTCTTTTGTAATAGTCTTCCCAACTGAGCCGGTAATGCCAATGACGGGAACTTTATAAAAAGTTTTATAATAGCCTGCCAGAGCTCCTAAAGC
>JBNGDW010000045.1:0-12828 GCA_049975325.1 Cloacimonadia bacterium
GTATAAAGCAGACTATGCCAATGCGTATAGGTATGCAAAGAAGGCTCTAGAATTAGACCCCAGCAAAGAAGAGGAAGTAAACCTCATTTTTGAGGCATCCTGGTCACAATCACACAATCAAGGGATACAGTACTATCAGGAAGGAGATTATGAAAAAGCATTACAATCTTTAACCCTGGCAAATGAAGTCTTCCCTGATAGTGTGCAAACTAAGATGGCTCTTGCAGCTGTCTATACAGGATTAGATTCTCTTGAGAAAGCAACTGAATTTTTTCTGGATATAGCAAAGCAACGTCCAGATGATATCCCATCAAGACAAAAATTAGCTGAAATATTTTTCCAAAACCAGGACTATGAGAAATCCCTCCAGTATTATCAAGAACTGTCTGCCCTAGAGCCAGACAATCCAGATTGGCTATACAATATTGGAGTGTGTTACTCAGTCATGGGGAATGAGGATACTGCCCTCCAGTATTATCGGAGAGTTATTGAGCAGCGACCGGATGATATCGAACTTTTATATATGATAGCTGATGAAGAATTTAATAATGGAAATTTTGAAGAGGCAGCTAATTTCTATAAAAAAATTATTGAAATAGATGACTCTCAGTTAGATGCACTACAATTTATTTGCTATTCATATAGTAATCTTCAGGATTATGAAAATCTTACCACTTATGCCCGAAAATGGGTAGAGGCTGCCCCTGATAATGTGGATGCATATCGCTTTCTTGTTGTTGGCTTGCAGGAGACAGGAAATATTGAAGAAGCCCGGCAATACTATGACAAAATCCAAGAGTTAGAAGGCAACTGAGCTTTATTAGAAAATAAATTAAGTTGAAAAAAATCTGCATAAAGAGGCATGCAGATAAGAATCCAGTAAGGAGGCAATATGAAAGCATTCAACATACTTGCCTGGATATTCGGGATACTGGGTGTACTCTTCATGATTGCTGGCTCCATAAACTACCTGGCACCTAATTGGTTATTTCATGTAGGTGGAACGGTTTCTTATTTCCATGTAGCAAACAGTTTACTTTTGCTCACTATTGTGCTGCTTCTATGCCAAAAAACTCATAAGGAATAGAGTAAGCGGTTTGTCGATTAAAGGAATTCTATTTGACCTTGATGGGGTACTTGTTGATACGCTCCATTATCATTGGTTAGCTTGGCAGAAGGTATTCCGAGAAAGGGGCGGTGAGATAAGCAAGCTCACCGTCCTTCTTCATGAAGGCAGGACATCCAAAGAGCTTTTCCCTATTCTGATGAAAGAGGCGGGGATTTACATCCCAGAAGAGGAGCAAGATAGTATTATTGAGAAAAAACGCCACTATTATCGCTCAATCGCTCAGATAGAACTTTATCCAGCAGCACTTGCGACAATCAGGGAATTGAAAAGGCTTGGCATAAAATGTGCCCTTGTAACTGGCTCTGCAAAGGAAAATATGGCAAAGGCACTTTCGAGCGATATGCAAAGCTTGTTTGATGTGATTATTACAGGTAATGATATTAGCAAGGGGAAGCCTGACCCAACGCCATATAATATTGCAAGGGAAAAGCTGGGTCTGAAAAGAGAAGAATGCCTTGTGGTGGAAAACTCACCCTTGGGAATCCAATCTGCAAAAAGGGCAAAAATAAGATGTATCGCAGTTACTACCACTCTTTCAAAGGAGCAGTTGATAGAAGCCTCTGGTGCTGATCAAAGAGCGGATTTCTATCTTGAGAACCTCAGCGAACTTCCTGAGTTAATAAGAAAATTGCCGTAAGTCTCTGCTAATGAAAGAGAATGAATAAATCATAATGAGAGTTTTGGTTCAACGAGTGAAAAAGGCATCAGTAAAGGTTCAAGGAAAAGAAATCTCTTCAATCGGAAAAGGGCTACTTCTTTTTATTGGGGTTATGCATAATGACAGAGAGGAAGATGCGGCTTATTTAGCCAGAAAGTGTGCTAATTTACGCATCTTCCCGCCTTCTGGCAAGGTCGAAAAAGGAACGGACGCGGAAGAAAAGATGGATCTGAGTGTGAAAGATATAAATGGGGAGATATTGCTTGTCTCCCAATTTACACTATATGCTAATTGTAAAAAGGGCAACAGACCGAGTTTCACTGATGCTGCACCACCAGAGTTTGCGGATGCTCTTTATAAAAAGTTTGCTTCAGCACTTAGAGAATACGGTGTTGTCCCAAAGTTAGGCATTTTTGGTGCACTTATGGAGGTAGAGTTAATAAATTGGGGACCGGTAACTATTCTGCTTGAAAAATAATGAATTAATCAATTTTTAATTTCTGCTCCGCCTTTATCTTCTTTTCCCCTTATTCTTTCACATCTCCTACCCACTCATCAACGAGTTTCGGCAAGATTTCGCCCGCCTTCCCTTTATAAAATTCATCAAAAAATACCAGATTTGCCGGCTCTTCCTTATTCACACAAATAGTTGTTGCCTTTGAATCTTTTGCTATTTGAACAAACATTGCAGCGGGGTAGACCACTCCGCTGGTTCCCACCACAATAAAGTAATCTGCTTCGCGTGATAATTTAGCAATTTCATCTAGATGATATGGTATCTCTCCAAACCATACGACATCAGGCCGAAGTATGCCACCACATTTTTCGCAGGTAGGGATATCTGGGGAGAGGTTCACCTCGGAAAGGAGCCAATATTCGTTGCATTTCAGACATCGGCAGCGGTCTGAGGCACCGTGCATCTCCTGTACTCTTTTATTACCTGCCTTTCTGTGCAGCCCATCTATATTTTGAGTTACAACCGTAAAATTATCTTTAGCAAAATCTTCCAATTTTTTAATTGCGAAATGGGCAGGATTAGGTTGTGCGTTTTCTAACTGCTTGAGTCTTTCCTTATAGAATTTCCAGACAAAAGCAGGATTTCTGTCAAAAGCCTCAGGAGTTGCCACATCTTCAACCCGATAGTTTTCCCATAATCCTCCTGCGTCGCGAAAAGTCTGTAAGCCAGATTCTGCACTGACTCCAGCTCCTGTCAGGACAACTATCTTATCATCTTTTGTGAATTTCATATCACATCTCTTCAGGTGCTTGGATGCCAATTAGTTCAAGGCCATTGCGTAAGACCACCCTTGTCGCCTGGGAAAGATATACTCTCGCCAGAGAAAGGGCTGGGGCGCGTTTGTTTATTATTCTGTATCTCTGATAAAAGCGATGAAATAATGCTGCAAGGTCTATCAGATATGTAGTCAAAAGGTTAACATCATAATTTGCTCCAATATGCAATAAAAGATCAGGAAATTTCAGAAGGTGCCGCATAATATCCAGTTCCTCTTCCTGTACAAGATGGGTCAAATGCTCGGGTTTTAAATTTCTTATATCCATTTCATGTAACAAAGCCCGCTTTTCGAGGCTACAAATTCTGGCATGTGCATATTGTACATAATAAACTGGATTTTCAGCAGAGGTTTTTTTAGCCAATTCAATATCAAAATCAAGAGGCGTATTATATTTTCGCATGAGAAAGAAGAAACGCGCGGCATCTGTACCCACTTCATCGATAAGTTCTCGCAAGGTAATTATATTTCCAGCTCGCTTCGACATCTTTATCTTTTTGTCATCGACAACCACATTAACATGCTGTAAGATAATAAAACTAATAATAGATGGATCATAGCCTAGTGCTTTTAAGGCTGCTTTTAATCTGGGGATATGTCCGTGATGGTCAGGGCCAAAAATATCAATAAGTTTATCAAATCCTCTTTTGAATTTTGTAATATGATAGGCGATATCTGGAACAAGGTAGGTTACCTCACCGTCGGATTTCATAATTACACGGTCTTTTTCATCGCCAAATTTTGAACTTGCAAACCATACAGCATTATCATGTTCATAGGTATTTCCAGTTTCAGAAAGATAGGCAAGTACATCCTCTACAGAGCCTTTTTCTCGTAATTCTATTTCTGAAATCCAGCTATCAAAATGCACATTAAAATCCTCAAGTGTCTTTTTTTGATCTGCAAGGATACTATTTACGGCAAACTCTTTGATTTTTTCCAATCTGGCTTTCTTCGGCAAGTTAAGAAGATTTCTGCCTTCCTTTGAGAGCAACTTTTTCGCTATATCAGTGACATACTCTCCTCTATACCTCTCCTCAATATCTTCTTCTTCTCTCCTTTCAAGTGTATCGAGTTCCAAGTCTACAGACTCTGCCAAGACATCAATTTGATGGCCAGCATCATTTATAAAAAATTCTTTTTCTACATCATAGCCAAGAAAAGAAAGTATATTTGCTAAAGACTCCCCAAGAGCAGCTGCACGGGCATTAACAACATTGAGAGGACCAGTAGGATTGGAGCTTACGAACTCAATAAGAACTCTTTTGCCATTGCCTTTTGTTGGGGCATAACCATATTTGCTCTCCTGGGAATAAATTAGCTGAAGAGTCTCATAAAGATACTTTCTTGAGAGAGTAAAATTTATGAACCCTGGCTTCTCTACCGTTACTTTATCGAACAAAGAATCCTTAGAAAGCCTGTTAACAAGCTCATTAGCTGTCGCCAGCGGTGACTTGTTCTCTTTCTTAGCCAGATTAAGTGCTATATTGGTTGAATAGTCACCAAACTTTTTGTGCCTGGGAAGCTCAATTTTAATTTTTGATTTTGAAGGAGGCTTCAATCCGTATTCTTTAACTGCCTTATGTACCTTTTCTCTAAGTATGCTGTTTATCATATAAATTACCCCTTGTTCAAGTTAATTCAGTATAGAAAGAAAGTTTTATTATTCCTTCTTATTGATATCTATGCGGGCTGAATCTCCATCCCTGGCCTTTTGAATCACTTCTTGCCATAATTCTTCCAGACTGTAATAATTTCTGGTTTTTTTCTCAAAAATATTTACCGTAATATCCCCGAAATCCAGTAGCACCCACAATCCATTTGCCATTCCTTCTTCGTGATGCAATGGCATTCCCATCTTCTTTGTCTCTTCAATAATATATTTGCCGATTGCCTGCGTATGCACTGTGCCTTCGCCACTACAAATTATCATTCTATCAATAAGAACATTTACTCCTTGCAGATTTAGCGTCACAATATCTTCTGCCTTTTTTTCTTTTGCCAGCTGGCATAAGATATCAGTTTTTTCGTTAATCTGATATTCCATAGTTCACTCTATATTTTTAAAATATTTCCCATAATCTGCGCCCAGAATGAGAATAAAATCATACAAAGAATCTTCCTTTAGCTGCAGATAGATATTGGAAATATTAAGCTCTTTTTTGACGATTTCCAACTTTTCTACATCCATTTTTCGAATGAGCAGTACTGTCCGCTGGTAGATAAATTTTTTTGTATTATCTATTGATAGGACATCAAATCCCATATTGATAAGCTCGTTTCGCACGGCCATTGCCAGACCGGACTTCCCATATCCATTCAACACCTGAAATGAGATATCATAAGAGACCACCTGTCTTTCAGCGTCATTTTCGGGAATAGTTTTATTGTCACTTACAATTGTAAAGGCTATGTAGATCACGATAATGAGCAAAAAAAAATTGCAGATTTCAAGATTAGCGACTTTTTATGCTTCTTCTCTCTCAAAGGCATGCTTTAACTTTTTATAAGCTTCTTCTATATTCTCTGAAATAACCTTTGTTTCGGCAAAAGTTGCCAGAAAATTTGTATCACCATTCCACCTTGGAACGATATGCGCATGCAAATGGCTATCAATTCCAGCACCCGCAACTTTTCCAATATTTATACCCACATTAAATCCATCTGGCTGATAGACCTTCTGGAGCACTTTTTCTGAGAGCTGCACCAGCTTTATTATCTCAACAAGCTCATCTTGCGTGAGGTCTACCAATTTTGCCACATGCCGATATGGAGCTATCATAAGATGTCCATTATTATATGGATATAGATTCATTAAAATATATGCCAATTTTCCTCTTTTAACAATAAGCTGCTCATTATCAGCATTGGCTTTATATTTTTCGCACAAGATACATCCTTTAGTCTTTTGCTTCAAGATGTAGTCATAACGCCAGGGTGCATACAAATTCTTCATAATATATAGTGGGTTGCGATTTGCAATTTCTAATCCTTATTTTATAAAATACGAAATTATTTCAATAGGAGAAGTTACCATTTTGTAGCTCTGTTGTCCAGAATTTCGTCTGTAGATTGTAAATATTCTTCTAATCTATACAGCTGCTCTTTAGAGTTCACTCCAGCCACTTCCATAGGATTATTTACGGCAAGGGCAGCAATTTTATGGTTATTGTTTCGCAGGATTTCTAATGTGTCTGTCAAATAATACTCATTTTGGGCGTTATTGTGAGTAAGTTGCGGCAAGGTAGCGAATAAATCCTGAGTATTGAAACAGATGATTCCTGAATTAATTTCTCGTATCTTCTTTTCTTCCTCGCTTGCGTCCTTGAATTCCACGATTCGTTCTACAAAACCATCTTTGTCGCGTACTATTCTGCCGTATTCTGCTGGTTCATCCAAGATAGCGGTAAGAACAGTTACCGCTGCCTCACTTTCTATATGCATTCCAGCCAATCTTTCTAAGGTATTTGCAGTAAGAAGGGGGACATCCCCGGGAATTACCATTATACAGCCGTTTGGTGCTGGAAAGAATTCTCGTGTTATCATCACTGCATGGCCTGTGCCTTTTTGCTCTTTTTGTTCGGCGAAATAGAGATATGGAAAATCTTTAAGGCAATTTTTAACCACCTCTTTTTTATATCCCACCACGACCACTACTTTTTCAAACGGTAGTTTTGAGGTAGTAGAAACAACTCGAGTAATTAATGGTAAACCACCGAGTGGTAAGGCAACCTTAGGGAGGGTGGAATTCATTCGAACTCCCTTACCTGCTGCCAGAATGATGCATGATATTGCTTTACTGTTATTCATACGCGTTTGACAATTTTTCTATTTCATCAATCAGCATGTCAAATTGTTTCGATAATGATAATTTGGTAAGCTCAATATCTGTAGTATCAATTTTAATAACATGGTATTCATGGGAAGTGGAGAAGAATTTATCATAAGCCAGCGTTAGGTTATACAGGTATTCAGGCTGGATGTTCTTTTCAAATGGCCGGTTACGATTTCGTATATTGGCAAGAACCTTATCCAGATCAGCAAATAGATATATGATTAGGTTTGGTTGAATCAATCTTTCCTTTAGAATGTCGAAAATCGTGCTGTACATATTCAATTCTGCATCATTAAGGGTAAGTTGGGCAAATATTCTGTCTTTCATAAACATGTAGTCACTTACAATATTTGTGTTGAACAAATCTATCTGTAAGAGCTCTGTCATTTGTCGATATCTGCTTAAGAGGAAAAAGATTTGGGTTTGGAATGCCTTTCCTTTGATATCATCATAAAATTCCATCAGGAATGGGTTTTCCTCTACCACTTCCAGGATTAACTTTGCTTTCAATCTTTGGGCTAATTGCTTTGCCAAGGTAGTCTTGCCCACGCCTATGACGCCTTCTACAGCGATAAATTTATTTCTTATAGGTTGCACGGTATCTATCAAAGTCCTGCTAATTCCTCTATAGTTTTTCTTTCTCTCGGATGGACATAATCCTTTGCAATCTCGTTCATAAGTTGCAATATAAACGCACGATTTAAGATTTCAGGATGGGGAATCGTTAAATCTTTGGTTTCTATAATTTCATCATTAAAAAAGAGAATATCCAGATCAATAATTCTTGGTCCCCATTTCTCTTTTCTCACCCGTCCCATTTCACCTTCAATCCTTAATAGATAGTTTAGCAATTCTGCAGATGTTAACTTTGTCTCGAGTTTAATAACACAATTTAAGAAATGTGGCTGTTTGGTATTTCCTACAGGCTTTGTTTCAATTATAGAGGAGGTAGACGCAATTGCACTTTCAGGTAATTTTTTGATCTTGGCAAGTGCGTTTTCTATATTTTGCTTTCTCTTACCTATATTTGAACCAAGTGCAATAAAGGCAATATTACTTTTCATTTCAAAAATTAAGCCACTTTTGATTTCGTCTTGTGAGCATATTGTCTTTGGGGTTTTATATTTTGGCTATTCATTTTATCTATTTTGCTCGTTTTCCTGCCTGTTGCGTTCCATTTCCAGTTCCACAAAATCTAGGGTACCGTTGATAGGCACAGCGATTTTTCTAATTTTTACTTTGCAGGTCTGGATAAGTGGAAATTGTTCAATAAGCCGATTCAGAATCTTATTTGCCAGTATTTCCAGAATATGATATTTATAATTCTCCACCTCATCTTTCACAACTTGAAATATTGCAGTATAATCAACAGTGTCGGACAGGCGTTTCACCTGGTGGTCAATGGTAGAATCTGTAAATACAGTGATATCCACAGCAAAACGTTGGCCCAGGGCTCGTTCGGCTGGGGATAAGCCATGGTAGCCATAAAAAATCATATTTTTAAGTGTTATCTTCATGGTTTCTCCTTTGGTATTATTCGTACCATTTTGGGGATTCCGATTCGTCTTTTAGAAAAGCTTTTATCAATTGCTCTTAGCGCAAGAAGGCTAAGTGGAATAGCACAAAGAGAGACAAGGATTGACCAATTTTCTGAAACTCCTATAAGTAAACTGCAGAGTAGATAAGCAAAAATCATAGCCACGATAGGAAGGATATAAACAAGAAAGGCACTCAACACTCGTATCTGTGGCTCTATAAGCAGCTCCACTATGTCTCCCTTTTTCGTATCCAGTGTATTTCGCACCTCAAAGAAGGTTTTTTGTTTGCCATGATGAAAGCAGAGTGAGGCTAGTTTACATCCATTACATTGCCCACTTTTTTCTACCTCTACCAAGGCAATATCGTCAGAAACATCGACTACCTTGCCATAATCTTTCTCATCATTCATATTGCAGCAAATTTCCTTTGTAAAGCAAGAAAAAGCTCTGCCGGTTCTTGGCAGTCCAGAGCAATTTTTTCAAACGGACATATGTCCGTACCCTCATGGTTTAGTATATTAGGGACAATATTTTTATATCTCAGATTTATGTTGCCTTGCTGAAGCTAGGATTTTGCACTTTCACTGATGATAACAGCATAAACTGAGCTCATCTGCGCGTAGAGGCAAAGCATGGCTGCGGCTGCCCCTACAATCTTATCCCCTACCGTGGCTCCCACAAAGCGATACTTAAGCCTTCTGGTTGCACCAAATAGAGGATAAATACCGCCTTTTCTGGAACTAAAAAGAATTTCCCCTTCCTTTACTATTACAAGATTGAAATCCTCTTTTTCGATAAGCAAGCGGGCGTGATCAAGGTCATTCATATAAATTGAAGTTAACGATTCTTTCACATATTTTCAGGAAAACAGGCTAAAACGCATAGCGCACAGCAAGTTGATGAACAAAGCCGAGCTCCCCATAAGAGCATATAGCATAATCAAAGTGATACTGTTGCCAGGCAAATCCAAGACCAGCAGTAATGCCAGATAAAAAGTCGATATCGGAGCCCACATTCCAATCCCCTGCATTTGTGCTATACCCGCCTCTTAACTTAAGGTCCTCTCGCACACTTACTTCTACGCCAAAAGTCCCATAGAAGTCCCCATCCATTGGTTTATTTATATCAACTGTTATAAATCCATTATTAAGAGAATATGCAAAACCTAAAGCGAAAAAGATGGGCAATTCTTCGGTTTTCTGATCAAATTTTGAAATTTGTTGTCCAAGATTTTTTGCCACGAGTCCTATTTTTAGATTCGGATTGGGAGTTTGATGCAGAATTCCCACATCAGCGGCTATGGCTTGCGAGGAATAGTCGTCGATTGTCTCTGATATAATCTTTACATTTATTCCCCAATTGAGAATTTCAGACTGCACTTTCCCATAAGAAACCCCTAAAAGTACATCATAGGAGCCAAATTCACCAATCTCTTCACCTTCAGGATTGGTCTTTATAAAATCCCCGGCACCTGCGAATTTGGAAAAAATTCCTAAGGTCGCATCCTCAGCGAGTGGGAGTAGAAAGCTTGCCCCTCCTCCATTATATCCCACAAAATAGTTAAGGTATGTTACACTCAATCTCATATCATGAATCTGGGGAAGCCCTGCTGCATTCCAGAATGGCGCTAGTTCATCATTTGATAAACCTTGATAAGCACTACCCATTGCAATTCCTCTTGGACCAATGGGCACTTTTAAAAATTGGAATGCCTTTGTGCCCGCATCTTCATGAATCCCAAAAAGCGATTGAGCACAAACCAATATTATAAAAACGATTATACTCTGCTTTTTCATACAATCTGCCCTTCATCCGCCATACGGCGGATCACTTTGTCTCCTGTAACTCTTGAGTAAAATTTTTCGCATTCGCTTTAACTTTGTCAATATCTATTGTTTTGAATTCTTTCTTCTCGAGTAAAATTTTGCCATTAACGATAACAGTTTCAACGCTCTCGCGACCAATAACATATACAAGATGTGAATAATAATTATAAAGGGGGAGATTCTCAGGTCTGTCCATAGAGATCAAGATTATATCCGCGTTCTTTCCTTTTTCAAGTGAACCGACTTTATCATCAATTCCGAGTGCCTTTGCCCCATCAATTGTTGCGAATCTAACTATATCTTCTGCAGAAAGAAAGGCGGCATCATTATATTTTATCTTTTGGGACTTTATCAAAGTATCCATTTCTCCAAGCATATCAAGATTATTATTACTTGCAGCGCCATCTGTGCCTATAGAAAGCACAACTCCATTGTCCAAATATTCTTTCACAGGTGAGACGCCTGATGCTAATTTTAAATTGCTTTCGACATTAAGGGAAACGCTTGTCCCAGTGCTGGCAAGTAATTTCATCTCATCCTCATTTACCCAGACACCATGCGCTATAACCACATTTTTATCAAGAAATCTTAGGTGATGAAGGTATTCTACAGGTCTCATATGATGGTTGTCTAAGGATTCTTTCACTTCCTTTTCCGTTTCCGAAACATGGATAAACACAGGTACACCCAGTTGATCAGCCAGTTTTTTGGAGTTTACCAGGACCTCTTCTGAACAGGAATAGATGGAGTGGGGAGCAACGCATATTGTGATAAGCTCATTATCCTGATATTTTTCATATGTTTCTTTAATATATTTAAGAGAGAGATAGGCGGTTGCCCAATCTGCAACTTTAAAGCTAAATACTCCCTGCCCCAAAAATGCCCTTATTCCGATTTTCGAGCATATCTGCGCTGCGTCTGCCTCAAAAAAGTACATATCAGCAAAGGTTGTAATACCAGAGAGAATCATTTCTGCCGCAGCAAGTTCCACTGCATTTTGAATAAACTGAGGCCGAACATATTTTTTTTCCATAGGCCAGATATATTCGTCAAGCCATTTATGTAAGGATAAGTCGTCTGCTAACCCGCGAAAATACACCATCGCAGCATGGGTATGCGTGTTTATGAATCCTGGCATAACAATATGGTTGGTTGCGTCCAATATTTTAGCGGCTGAAAATCGTGCTCGGATATGCTCTGCAGTATCCACCTCGACAATTCTATTGCCCTCAATTGCTATGCCACCGTTTTTAATAATGCGCATATCCGCACCCATAGTCAAAATATCCCCATTTAGAATCAGTATATTGACATTCTGTTTCATCTACTACTCCAAGGCAAATAATTTATTGACATAAATTCGCAATATTGGTTTTTGTAAATAAATAATTTGTCAAGGTTTTTCGTAAAAAGTCTTATAATTTATAACAGTATGCTTGATGAGGTGTATAAATGACATTAATAGGATTGCATTTTAATATATTAGAGAAAATCGGAGCGGGGAGCTTTGGTACTGTTTATAGAGTTGAAGATACCAGGACAAAAGAGAATTTTGCAATAAAGATTTTCGATAAAGTCCCCTTAGAAGAGATCAAAGAACACCTCTCGCCTGAGATGATATATAAAATTGCCAGCCTTTCACATGAAAATCTTATAAGGGTTTATGATTACGTCACTTATAATGAACATCTGTGTGCTCTTTTAGAATACTTTGAGGGAGAGAGTCTGAAAAATTTTCGCCTTGGATATGAAAATAGGGATGAGTTTTTGCAGATTATTGTCCAAACTTGTTATGCCTTGCAATATTTGCATGAGAATAATCTCCTTCACAAGGACCTTAAGCTGGAGAATATACTTTATACTCGGACTGATGAAGGGATTAAAGTCAAAGTGTGCGATTTTGGATTTGCCAAGGTGGTTTCCCGGCCTACAGATAAGCAAGATGTTGCAACTTTGCCATATCTTTCACCAGAAGCATTAAGAAATTCTAACTTTTCACCCCAAAGTGATTTCTACTCTCTTGGCATTATTCTTTATTACCTTGCGGTGGGCGCCTTCCCCTTCTCAAAAGACGAAATTGCCCTGATGATAGAGAAAAAAATACCAAATATCATGCCTCAATTCCCCAGTAGAGTAAATCCAGCTGTATCCCGGAGCATAGAGGAGTTAATATTTAAATTGATAGAATTTAATCCGATATTACGATTCCAAACTGCAAAGGAGATAATACAATTTATTAACAAAACACATAGAACTTCCTTCCCACAATCGCTTAAAATATCACCTGTAGAAAATATTAGATCAAAGCCTCTAAAGATACATGAAAAAAGCATATTAACCCTGAATGATTATGTAGAAATTGCTGCCCACAGAAATGGTCAAATTGTCTTTGTTACAGGCGATTACGGTATAGGTAAAAAATCTTCTATGCAGTTTTTGAAATGGTATTTAATCCGCCAGCTGGCGGATTATTCGACTTTTTTCTATAGATGCGATGAATCTCATCAAGATCCAATTTTTATGTTGTGTAAAGAGCTTATAACCATGCAG
>JBNGDW010000046.1:0-12760 GCA_049975325.1 Cloacimonadia bacterium
GTGATGCATTGGTAACGGACGAACGTATCCGTATGATTACCTTTACTGGCGGGGTAGAGGCTGGCAAGGAAATTGTGAAAAAAGCAGGGATTAAAAAAATTGGCATGGAACTCGGATCAAATTCCCCAGCCATTGTTATGGATGATTGCAATCTTCAAAAAGCTGTTGAGTCATGCGTGTCAGGTGCATTCTGGGCTGCGGGACAAAATTGTATCGGCGTGCAAAGATTATATATCCACAAAGATATCTATGATGAATTTGAAAAGAGATTTATTGAACAAACCAAAAAGATAAAGTTCGGAGCCAAGCTTGACGAAGAAACTGATATGGGGCCAATGATTACCGAGACTGAAGCAAAGCGTGTTGAAGAGTGGATACAAGAAGCACTCTCTGCGGGAGGAATACTCCTCACTGGTGGTAAACGAGATGGCACATTCGTAGAACCTACAATAATGAAAGATGTGCCTCCAACATGCAAGTTGGGACATGATGAGGTATTTGGTCCTGTGGCCATTCTTTACAAAATTCAGAACATTGATGAGGCAATAGAAAAAGCAAACAGTGTTTCCTACGGATTGCAAGCAGGTATCTTCACCAGTAACATCAATACAGCATTCAAGGCAATCAAAGAGATTGATGTTGGCGGTATTATGATAAATGACTCTTCAGATTATCGTATCGATGCTATGCCATTTGGTGGAGTGAAAAATTCTGGTTTAGGCCGTGAAGGAATTCGTTTCTCACTAATGGAAATGACAGAGCCAAAGGTAGTGTGTTTTAACCTTTAGATTAAAAAAGAGACAAACTCGATTCTGCGGTTTTCAGACTTCATCTTGATCACTCTTTCTCTCTATTTTCCAATTCATCTAGCAATTCTTCAACGGCACATCTTAGCTGTACGTCATCATCAGTGATGAGCTGTTCAGGGGTCGGCTCCACCAAAATATCAGGTTCTGCACCCGAGCCTTCCATATTTACGCCATCAAGTGTGTACCAGCCTGTCCCTGGCATACGCATGCTAGAGCCATCCATAAAACTTACATGTCCAGTGGCAATCACGGAGCCGCTGGTTGGTGTTCCCACCAAAGGACCAAGACCAAACTGTTTAAAGAGAATGGGAAAAATCTCTGCATCAGAAGCAGAGTTTTCGTTGATAACCAGAGCCATGGGTTTCTCCCATGCAGCAGCGGTTTTTATCTTTTTGGCACCTAGCCAACGAGGCGCCTGATAAGCATAATGCTTTTTAGTTAAAAGCTCGAGTAAAAGATCGTGAACCCAACCACCAGGATTATTCCGAATATCAATAACAATAGCATCCTTATCATAATTTAATGCCAGAAGGTCTTGCATGAACTCCTCATAACTATCTCTGCTCATCTGACGGATATGAGCATAACCAATCTTCCCACCAGAAAGCCCAGATACATACTCTCGCCGTTCATCTACCCAGTTATCATACCACATATCATAATGTTCTTGATAAGAGAGTCCAAGTAACTCTGCAGTGACAACGCTATCAGCAGTCTCGACTGTAAGAACTATTTTTTCACCTACTTTATCCAGGAAAAGTGATGAGACATGAGTCTCAGTGGTAATCTCCACATCATCTACAGCCAGAAGAATATCCCCTGGTTTTATCCCGTATGGCTCATTTAGCTTTGATTTTTTGAAGATTTTTTTAAACCTAATCCCTTTTTCAGGAAGGTCTTTATAATCTAAAGTAAACCCGCCATAAGCCTGTTGATATCTTTTCACCTGCTTATCTTGGCGTGGATAAAATCCTGTATGAGATGCATTTACCTCACCAATCATCTCAGAAATAATATCACTCATTATATCAGGAGAATATGCAAAATCCATATATGGAAAGAATCGATTATACATCTCCTGCCAATCAACCCCATGCATATCAGGGTCATAAAAACCCATTCCAAAGTATTGCCAGGCATGCTCAAAAATAGTTTTATTTAAGAGAAGTTCATCATATTCATACTTAAATTTATTCTCAACTAGCTTACTTTCGCCATTAAGAGTAAGCTTGTAGAGGCTATTGTGCTCAATATAGTAGAAACACTGATTCCCCTTGTTATACTCAATACCCTCCGGGTAAGATGAGAAGGTTTTGCAGATTTCATCAGATTCTCCATCATATTTTACTTTGCGTAATGTATAACTGGTTTCCGCATCTGGCGGTGTATACACATTAAGATAATAAATCAGGCTATCAGGCACTGTCGCAATTATATAATTATTTCCGGGATGAGAGACGAGCTCGGTTATTCTTTTTTCTATATTTTGCATATCTATCTGAATTGGTGTGGGCTCTTCCCCATTCTGGGCTTTGTCTTTATTATTTTTATCTTCTCTATCTTTTTGATTGTCTGAACTCTCAGGTTTTAGTATGGGTTCCCAATTATCCACCTCATCCCAGAAGTCTTCCTTTGCTTGAAGGTCTATACGATAGATGTCTCCCTTTTTGTTGAAAAATGCAAATTTACCATATAATCCCCATAAAGGATTGTACATACTTCCATAATATGGCAGTATCAAGGTATTGGTCTTTTCTTCAAAATCATAGAGATACAGTTCTCCCCCTCCTGGCTCTTCTCTTATAGAGGCGTAAAGACCATATCTTCCATCCTGGCTCCACGCAAATCCGTCATTAACAATTTTATCCTGGATAATGGGAGTAACCTTGTTCGTCTTATTATCAACTATGGCAATACGATTCCACTCTTCACCATCTGAATACATCACCAGCAGATTATCTTCATAACCATGCCTAATCCATTGTACAAACTTATCATCGAACCACCCCACTTTCTCGATATTTTCAATATCTGTAATAATGGTTTTAAAGAGGTGCAGTGCGCCTTTCTCATACTGAGCGAAGAAAATAGTTTTATTATCAGGCATAATCTCTATACTGCCAATACCCTGTTGGCTATGAGTAACTTGTCTTACTTCTCCACCCTTCTCTGGCATTACAAAGAGATCAAATTTGTAGGCAAAGGCGATGAAAGAGCCATCCGGCGAGACTGCATAATTTGTTGCTGAGTTATAGTGTGTACTCTTCTTTACAAAATCTCCAAGATAATCTTGTTTTATATCGATCTCAACCTTTTGGACAGAACCATCTTCAGGTTCGTAGCGCCAGATTTCATCAAACTTTTCAAAAACAATACGATCGTTTTGCCGGGCTATACTTATATCGCGTACAGACCATATATCAAAATCAGTGAGCTGCGTTTTCTCATCAAAATTATAATTGTCAGCATAATAAAGTTGAAATACTGAACCATCCGAAGCAGCAAAATAGATTCGGTTCTCATGAGTGTGGGAATATACAGGATAGCGTTCTGTATAATCTGTTTCAGTAAGGCGCGTATAATCACTGGTTGCAATATTATATTCCCATAACTCTCCATTTGCACTCCCGGTATATTTTTCTCTATATGCATCCCCTCGGTAAGAATAGACTATCTTTTTATTGTCGGGAGAGAGACGGGCAAAATACGCTCCAATTGGTGTAAGTTCTATCGGTCTGGACCCATCCAAAGATAGGATACAAAAGTTATTTCCTAACTCGACACCGGGCCGTGTCGCAAGAATACGATTGTCTGAAAACCAATCACACACTTGGATACCTATCTCTTTTGAAAGAGATTCAGCCTGCCCGCCAGTTGCAGGAATAAGGTAGATATTTGTGTAGCCATCTCGAGTTGAATTAAAAGCGATTTTCGTCCCATCAGGTGAAAAGACAGGACCATAATCATTCCCTTCTATTGCAGTGAGTCTTCTCGCCTCACCCCCTTCAAATGGCACAAGCCAGAGGTCTGACATGTAGGAAAAGCATATGGCATTGCCATCAGGCGAGATTGCCGGGTCTTTCATAAAGTGAGGTTCAATCGCGTTTAAAAGTAGGGGCAAAAGTATACAAAGGTTGAGTAAGATTATTTTTTTGCTCATTTTTGATTCTCCTTACTATATTTAGCTGCATTTTGACCACCCACAAACGGGGCAAGTCCTGCAACCTTCTTTAAATTCTATTGCAGAACCACATTCAGGACAAGTTGCACCCCTTGCTCTTAATTTAGTCAATGGTTGGGCATTGTCCGCCGGCTGGCGGACTGATTCGCTCGTTAACTCATCTCCATTCCCACTACTTACAATGAATTCTTCCAAGGCTTTTGCAATTCCATCGGCACATGATAAAATCATTTCTCCTTTTTTCCAGACGGGTGAAGGGCAACGAATTCCACGAAGCTGTTTTATTATTGATTCCAATTTAACATTGGAACGCAATGCGAGTGAAATAAGCCTTGCAATTGCTTCAAGCTGAGCAGAGGCACATCCTCCCACTTTTCCCATCTGTGTAAAGACCTCACAAGCTCCTTTGTCATCTGTATTGATGGTTACATACAGATGACCACATCCTGTCTCGATCCTTCTTGTTATTCCACGAGTAATATCTGGTCGGCTACGCGGAGAGATACGCCCTTTTTCCTGTTCACGAAGATTCTTTCCAATATTAAGCACCTGCTCTTCACGGCTTCCATCTCTGTACACAGTAACCCCTTTACAGCCAAGTTGATATGCCAGTTCATACGCTGTATGGATATCTTCTTTACTTGCATCACGGGGAAAATTTATCGTTTTTGAAACTGCATTATCAACATACTTTTGAAAGGAAGATTGCATTTTGATATGCCATTCTGGAGTAATATCATGAGAGGTCACAAACACGGTTTTAACATCCTCTGGGACACCTTGTATGTCTTGAATAGAGGCATTTTCACATATCTCTTCCATTAATTCTTTTGAGTAAAATTTCTTTTCTTGCGCCAACTTTTTAAAATATTTATTTACATAGAGAAGTTTTTCTCCTTCTAATACATTCTTGACATAAACAAGTGAGAAAAGCGGTTCTATTCCACTGGATGCATCCGCGATCATGCTAATCGTACCGGTAGGTGCAACCGTAGTGGTAGTAGCATTTCGGATTCCATATTTTTGTATATCTTTGATAAGACTATCCCAATTCTGTTTAATTGGAGTTCGCTGAAGTGTTCCCTCGCTATAAATACTGCCTTTAAAATTAGGGAAAGAGCCATATTTTTGTGCTCTCTGCATAGAAGCGAGTTTTGAGTGGTAGTCAATAAATTCCATTAGTTCCTGAGCAAGTGAAATTGCTTCTTCCGAATTATATGGAATCCCAAGTTGTACAAGCAAATCTGCCCAGCCCATTATTCCAAGCCCAATTTTTCGGTTAGCATTAGCCATCTTACGAATCTCTGGCAGGGGAAAAGCTGAACAATCAATAACATCATCCAGAAAATCAACTGCTGTGTAGACAGTTTCCCGGAGTAGATCCCAGTTAATCCCTCCATCTTTTAGCATCTGAGCAAGATTGATAGAACCAAGATTACATGCTTCATTGGCAAGGAGAGGCTGTTCTCCGCATGGATTGGTTGAGTCAATCTTTCCAACATTTGGTGTAGGATTAAACTTATTCAGTCGATCTATGAACACGATACCTGGTTCCCCATTTTTATGTGCCATTTTCACAATAAGATTAAAAATATCTTCAGCCGGAAGAGTTCTAACCACTTTTTTTGTATGCGGTGAAACAAGATTAAATTCTTTCTTTTGAATCACTGCATTCATAAACTCTTCTGTGATTCCAACACTAATATTAAAATTTGTTAGCTCATGGATTTCCTCTTTGGCACTTATAAAATCCATAACATCCGGGTGGTCCACATTGAGGATAGCCATATTTGCACCTCGTCTAGTGCCCCCCTGTTTAACAGCATCGGTGGCGGCATTAAACACTTTCATAAATGTAATGGGACCGCTCGACACACCCATAGTGGTCCGCACCCTTGCATTTCGTTCACGAAGTTTTGAAAAGCTAAACCCGGTACCACCACCACTTTTATGAATAAGAGCCGCATTTTTTACAGCCGTAAAAATACTCTCCATGCTGTCTTCAACAGGGAGGACAAAACAGGCTGAAAGCTGTTGAAGGTCATTACCGGCATTCATAAGTGTGGGGGAATTGGGCAGGAAGTAAAGATGGTCCATAATCTCATAGTATCGCTGGGCATTTTTTTCATCACCATGCGCAATATTTTGGCTCACTCTTGTGAGCATCTTGGTCGCATCTTCAATCACTTCCCCCTTTTCATTTTTCTTAAAATATCTCTTTTTGAGAACCGCCAGAGCATTTTCAGTTAATTCCATTTATCCTCCAAAAATTTATTTTCAACATAGTAATTAGAGTCTTATCATACTTCTATAGATTTAGCCTATATTAGCCTATCCGCCAGCTGGCGGATTATAGATTGAAGACCCACTTCTTTTGTCAATAATTATTTTTATCCCCCCCAATCCATTTAACATTCCAAATTCCCATCAATACTCAGTACCTTCACGGGCACCTATACCTTTTTGATAATAATGTTTTGTCTCTCGTATTTCTGTAACAAGATCAGCCCTTTCTATCAGTTCAGGAGGGGCATATCTTCCAGTTATGACAACTTCTTGATCCTTAACATCATCTAATAATGAGAGAACTTTTGTTAATTCTAATAATTTGAAATCTAACGCAACATTTAATTCGTCCAGAATAATCAAGTCATACCTTTGGGAACTTAGGACTTCTTTCGCCTTTTTTATTCCTTTTTCTGCCTCTTTAATATCTATTGGCTTTGGATTTTTTTTATCTACAAATTCCGGGGTACCAAACTGGAATACATCGATATTTTCTATTTTATTTAGAAAAACAATTTCCCCATATTTGATATTTTTTTTCATGAATTGTATCAAGCAGACTCTTTTGTTATGGCCAAGATATCGGATGGCTAAACCTATCGCAGCAGTAGTTTTCCCTTTGCCGTTACCTGTATAAATCTGTAGCATAAGATCATTCTGATTTTGTAGAGATAAAAATGGTGGGTGGTACTGGATTCGAACCAGTGACCCCTACGATGTCAACGTAGTACTCTAACCAACTGAGCTAACCACCCACTGTTTTACACACTACAATATCTGTGCTCCTGTCTTTATTGTCAATCTTTCTTATTAAGAAATTTAAAATAAATAAAAAATATAATGCCGAGTTGTGTCAATATTTTCACGCGATTTTTTTACTTTTTAATCACCAAGGTATTTTCGGCAGTATGTTATATTCTTGCAATAAAAAATTTACATTGCCACAAAATTTGATAAGTTCTATTTTACAGGCTAAGATACAGCGAAAGAGATTGTATTCTTGACACGGTCTTCTTAGCGAAAAGAATCCGCCAGCTGGCGGATCTCGGAGTGAGGTTTTATATGGAAAATATTTTAGAAAAGAGTGATGTTCAAACAATAGAAAATTTATCATCAGCACGGGAAAGAATCCTTGATGAGATTCATAAAGTAATTATTGGGCAGGACCGGGTAATTGAGTACTTTTTAATCGCACTTTTTGCGAATGGGCATTGTCTACTCGTTGGTGTACCTGGCTTAGCCAAGACCCTCCTTATCAGCACAATCGCCCAAACCGTTGCTCTTAAATTCAGTCGGATTCAATTCACTCCTGATCTTATGCCATCTGATATCACCGGGACAGATATTCTTACAGAGGACCGGGTAACGGGCAAGCGAGTATTCAGGTTTATAAAGGGTCCTGTTTTTGCTAACATAGTACTTGCAGATGAGATCAATCGTACTCCGCCCAAGACTCAAGCCGCTCTTTTGGAGGCTATGCAAGAGAGAAAGGTAACTGCCGGCAATAATACCTACCCACTTGATCCTCCGTTTTTTGTCCTGGCAACGCAGAATCCAATAGAGCAGGAAGGCACATATCCACTACCAGAGGCACAGTTAGACAGATTTATCTTTTATATAGACATATCCTATCCATCGTATGATGAAGAGAAACAAATAGTGGAGTTCACGACCAGTCAGGAACCTCCTCAAGTAAATGAAGTCATAGATGGGAAAGAAATTATAAAATTACAAAAATTTATTTGGGGAATTCCGGTGGCAGAACATATTCGAGATTTCGCAGTGAAACTGGCACGTAATTCACGTCCTGGGGAAGCCAATGCGCCTGAGTTTATAAAGAAATGGGTAAACTGGGGAGCCGGTCCGCGTGCATCTCAATATTTAGTCTCAGCAGCAAAAACCCGTGCCGCCTTGCAGGGAAGATACACACCTACTATTGAGGATATAGAATTCATCGCCACCCCAGTCTTGCAACATCGTATCTTACTCAATTTTGCTGCCGAAGCAGAAAATATATCAACTAAAGATATAATTCAAAAATTGATTCAATATGTAAAAACAGGGAAAAAAGCAAAAAATATAATGCTGCCCCGTTGATTTATATTCTGCCCCTATATTCACGCAATTTTCGCAGGTGTTCAGCATAAGTACGCGAAAAAATGTGGCGTGAATTATCCCCGGCAAAGAAAAACAGATACTTGGTCTCGGCTGGATGGAGGGCTGCCTTGATCGCTTGAATTCCAGGGTTACAAATTGGAGTAGGAGGCAAACCAGGATATCGATAAGTATTATATGGAGAATCTATCTGGAGATCTACATAATATATCTTATCCCGAGAAATACTCTTGATTTCTAATGCATAAGCGACTGTAGGGTCCGCTTGTAATAGCATTCCCCTCTCAAGCCTATGAGTATATACCCCTGATATTAAGGGCATTTCATCATCATGCACTGCTTCTCGCTCAACGATAGATGCTAAAATCAAGATAGAATATAACGAATCAAAAGATATTTCCTCAGGATGTATAGAATTCCAATGAAGAAAAAAATTGTCCAACATCATTGTTATGATATATCTCTCATCTGCATAATAAGGCACATAATAGGTGTCTGGAAATAAAAACCCTTCCAGCGTTTGTACCGGTAAACCCAAAGAATCAATAAAGGTGGTATCCTGTGTAAGTTGAAAAAAAGTATTATAATCACACCCAACTTTTTGTGATGCCAAATAAGCTATCCGACCCACAGTGTATCCCTCGGGAATGGTCAACTCATGGCTAACAACCTCGCCTGCAACCAATTTGTGCAGTACATCTAACAAGGATAATTCACCTGAAAAAGAAAATAGTCCGTAACTGATATCATCCGCATATCCGGATAGATAGGCTACAATAAGAAATAGAGCGGGGGAATCTATTATTCCCCTATTTGCCAGCATAGTGGCTATTATAGCTGTTGTTGTGCCTTCTTTAATGTTTATCGTCTTATTAAGAACTGTCATTGGAGTAAAAATTTTTCCAATTCCTGCTAAAAGAAAAAGGATAATTATACTAATTAAAACAGTAGCAAAAAGTTTATTCATAAGGATTAGTTTGTAAAAAGTCTTCTAATAAGAGGGCAGCAGCAATCATATCTAACTTCTCTTTTTGATCTTTCAATGATTGCTCCTGAAGATGTAATATTGATTGGGCTTTTTGGGTGGTATAGGATTCATCCCAGAAAACAATCGGGATAGAAACATATTCAGAGAGCTTTGAGGCAAATCGTCTGATCTTTTTTGCTTTTGCTGTCTCTTTTCCTGCAGGGCCAACCGGAAGACCGACCAATATCTTTCCTACCCCCTCTTTAATAATAATGTGGGCAATCTCCCTCATATAGTCAGGCTGCTGCTTGGCATCAATTGTAAGAAAAGGGAAAGCAAATGTATGCTTTTCATCAGAAAGAGCGATTCCTATACGACGCTCTCCATAATCAATTGCTAATATCTTTTTCAATTGCTCTGACTATTCTTTTTCTTCTTCCTCTATATGGCTCTCAATCCTGGCTGGGTTTATCATCGCCTGAGTGCTTTTCTTTTGTCGCTTCACGTAGTTCCTCTATAGTCTTTTCCGCAATCTTATTTTCCTCATTCAGCTTATCTATAATACCAAATTCATCAGCCAAAAAAGCGTCACCTTCAAAGTTTTCTTTATTATTATAAACATATTCGCCAAGCTTCTGATATTCAGCCTTGATATCTGAATTTTTTCTTGAGATCTCAAGCCTAAGCTTGGAGATCTTCGCTGTGACTTCTGTCCGAGAAGCCACTTTTGAAAGGAATGCACTTACATCTTTTTTTACCTTATCAATCATTTCTCTTGTGTCCATATTTACCTCCTGTTTAAAAAATTATAAAATCCAATATTTGTGTCAATTTTTTCATCTTGTGAGGTATCAGAAAAAATTTCTTGACATACAAAAATGCTATCATAATTTTTGGTCAAATTATTTTGAACAAAATTTCAAAATGAAATCACTATAATATCTTGGAGGAGATAATGAAAAAAAGTCTCATTGCCTTAATACTATTAGTAGGTATTGCTACTATTAGTTTTGCAGAATCGCGGACTATTAGTTTAGGAAATCCTGAGCGAATGATCACGATTACCAAAAATGACTATGAAAAACTGGAATTGGAAATCAGGCTTCCTGAGATTATAAGTAAAGATGTTGAAACGGAAAAGGGAATGTTTAGTAATCTGGTTATCCCCAATACCTATTACATCGGCGAAATTGGTACTCCGAAACTCCCCGCTCTAAAGAAATTGATCGAAGTGCCTTTTGAAGCAGAAGTATCTGTACAAGTAGATGATTACTCAGTATCGGAGTTTGCATTAAGTGAATTCGGCATTACTAATCCACTCATCCCTGTACAACCATCCTTACCAAAAAGTGTAGATGCAAAAACTGTTGAATTTGCATATAATGAGCAAGCATATCAGAAAGACCAGTTTATTGAAACAGACCTTGCAACTGTAGAGGTGCTTGGTGTATTGCGAGGAGCCCGCTTAGCACGTCTGGTTGTAGCCCCTGTAAGTTATAATCCAGCAACCGGCAAAATCCGAATTATGAATGATATCAAGATAAGTGTAAATTTCTCCGGCAGTGATCCGGAAACAACTGAATATATTAAGGCTGCTACTTATTCCCCCTATTTCGATGTTGTGTATGATAGAATTTTGAACAGCAAAGACCACGACTATCCTGATCATCCAGATTTAACAAAATACCCTGTGAAATATCTTATAGTTTCTGATCCTATGTTTGAAGACCAGCTTCAGCCTTTTATAGAATGGAAAACGAAAAAAGGATTCGAGGTAATAGTCGGCTACACTGATGAGATTGGCTCATCATTTAACAATATTCAAACCTGGCTTCATGACCATTACAATGCTGGCACCCCAGAAGACCCAGCACCAAGTTTTGTCCTGCTCGTGGGTGATACAGGACAAATCCCAGCCCAAACAGGCTCTACTACCAGTAAAGCAACCGATTTATATTATTGTAGCGTAGATGGAGATTATTTTCCCGAAATGTATTATGGAAGATTTTCTGCAAGTAACCCAAATCAGCTACAACCGCAGATAGACAGAACACTTTATTATGAACAATATCAATTTACTGAACCCGCATATCTGGATGATGTGACATTGATTGCTGGAGCAGATGCTACCTGGAATCCTAGGATTGGACAACCGACAATCCTTTATGGAACCCAAAATTATTTTAACCCTTCTTACGGATTTGATGAGGTGCATGCATACCTAACGAATTATAGTGGTTGTTATGATACCATAGACGATGGTATTTCCTTGATTAACTATACAGCACATGGTAGTCAAACATCATGGAGTAACCCCAATATGGGTCAATCTGATGTTAATAATCTGGTTAATGTTGGAAAATATCCTTTAGCAATAGGCAACTGCTGTTTAACAGGTGATTTCGGTTACTCAGAGTGTTTTGGGGAAACATGGCTAAGGGCTACACATAATACAACTGGTGAACCTACCGGTGCTATTGGATACATTGGCTCAGCACCTTCTTCCTATTGGTTTGAAGACTTTTATTGGGCAGTCGGAGCTTTTCCTATCCAGGGTAATAATGACGGTTATGTTCCAACTTATGATGAGACCTCCTGGGGTGCATACGACGCTCCATTTATGAGCAATTATGTAACACAAGATGCGATACTTTTCGTAGGAAATCTGGCTGTAACAGAAGCGCATGTACAAGGCTATCCAACCCATGTGAGCTATGGACCTATATATTACTGGCAGGCATATAATCTGCTTGGCGACCCATCCATAGTCCCATATCTTACCCAGGGAGAGGAAAATGATGTGAACTTCGCTGGAATGCTGCCCATTGGTGCAGAATCTTTTACAGTCTCTGCAGAACCAGGCTCTTATGTGGCGATCTCAATGAATGGTGTGCTTCATGGTGCTGCATTGGTCGATGAATCGGGGACAGTAGATGTGCCAATCGAACCATTTACTGAAGCGGGTGGAGCTGATATTGTGGTTACAAAACCACAATATCAACCTGTATTAACTACTGTAACAGTGGCTGTGCCAGCGGAAGTAAATATAGAACCAGCTAATATCCCGGTAAATATAGAAACAGAGGTTACTATCACGGTCTACGAAGATGATGGAACTACCCCAATCCCAAATGTAAATATACAAGCCAATGGACTCGGAGTCTTTGGCGAGGTACAAGAAGGTATAACAGGTGATACTGGAACCTGTACTTTAAGCATAGGTAGCCTGTATGGTGGGGATGCGGTAATACTCGTGGGCTGGCGCGAAGGCGATGGCTACAATCTCTTTGAAGAGATATTACCTGTAACAGGAGGCGCCTCATTTACCAATCCAGATTTAATAGTGACAACTGAGGTTGGACTTACAGACACCTTTGCTATGAATCTGCCTGGAACCATCCA
>JBNGDW010000047.1:0-12717 GCA_049975325.1 Cloacimonadia bacterium
ATGGCTCATATTTTGCTAACAGAAGAAGACATATTAATGGGTTGGAAGGCTTTTGGTCTTTTGCTAAAGAACGGTTCCTTAGATATCATGGTGTATCTAAAAAACATTTCTTGACGTATCGGAAAGAAATGGAGTTTAGATACAATTATAGAAAAGAAAATCTGTTCCATTTTTTGATCAATATTCACCTTGGTCCGGCTTTCATATAATCACCAATAAATTTAATGGAGAAATTATGAACATATTAATCACAGGTAGCAACGGTTTCGTGGGTTCAAGATTGATGTGGGTTCTCGAAAAAGAAGGTCATAATGTTTGGGGAATTGATAAAAGAGATACTTGTTTACGGGAAAAGCATCCACATACAATAAGTGGCGATATCCGGCAAATAGAAGATTTACGCAAATTTAATGATCAGCACTTTGACTTGATTATCCACTGTGCAGCAGAAAAACACGATTGGGGGATATCAAGAGATGAATATTTCAGCAATAACGAATATGGCACGAGAATCTTAATGCAATATGCAACCGAACTAGGTATTAAAAAAGTAATCTATTTTAGCACGGTTGGGGTCTATGGCCATCGCTCTGTTCCATGTGATGAAACAGGATTGCTGCAACCCGACAATCCCTATGGAGAGAGCAAATTAGCTGGGGAAAGAGTTGTTGAGGAATGGCAGAAACAGGATAATGAAAGAGAAGTGATCTTCTTGAGACCATCTATAATCTATGGCCCATATAACTATGCCAATATGTATAATCTAATAGATATGATGCACAAAAAGCTATGGATTACTATCGGGAAGGGTATGCATATTAAATCTATTGTCTCGTTGGAAAATCTCGTTGATATGACTGATTTTGCCATTCAAAACCTGAAGCCAGGTTTACAAATCTTCAACGCAGTGGATAAGCCATATATTACTATAGAACAGCTTATGGAAATCATTGCCTCGAATAAAGGTTTTCATTTACCTATCATCAGAATCCCTCTATGGAGTGCTATTTTGGTTGGTAAGATTTTTGATTTAATCGCATTTATTATAAAGAAAGACATTCCTATAAACAGTGAGAGAATGCGTAAACTTGATACTTCTACTGAGTACTATTCCGAAAAGATACGCGAAATGGGCTATGTTCAAGAACATACAATCGGAGAGGAGATAAAAAAAACTTGTGAGTGGTATTTAAAAAATCCAAAGCGGTGCAATAATAATTGATATACCCTCCTCAAGATGGCTTACGAGCTTAAGTTATATGTAGAATCACACCATCCTGATTTTCTGACTATTTTCTATATTTAAAAAACTTGCCTAAAAAATTCGGCTTAATCTTATGATGGGAAATTTAATCATAATTAAAGTAAGTGCTTTTTCAGTCTGGAGATAATATGAATATATTAATTACAGGTGGAGCAGGATTTATTGGCTCATATTTAGCAGAATACCTACTTAAACAGGGCGATTCCGTAACAATTATTGATAATTTGTCAACAGGGAGGCTTGCTAATATAAAAGAGATTTATAATCAAGATAAGATGGAAATTCATATTGACACCATTTTTAACCACGAATTAATGGATAAATTAGTAAAAAAGTGCGACCATATTTATCATTTAGCAGCTGCAGTGGGAGTGCAGTTTATCATTGATAATCCTGTGCAGACTATTGAGACAAATGTTTCTGGCATGAAGATTGTGATTCAATTGGCAAATAAATATAAGAAAAAACTCTTTATAGCCTCTACCTCTGAAGTTTATGGGAAGGCTAATTCCTTGCCCTTTAAAGAGGATGCAGATAGAGTATATGGGTCAACCGGGATATGGCGCTGGTCTTATGCTGAATCCAAAGCAATTGACGAATTTTTTGCTCTCGCATATTGGCATGAAAAAAAACTTCCAGTTGTTATTGGGAGATTATTTAATACCATTGGTCCACGCCAAACCGGACAATATGGAATGGTCGTGCCCAGGTTTGTGCAGCAAGCCCTGCTTCACCACCCAATTACTGTATATGGCGATGGGAAACAGTCAAGATGCTTCTGTTATGTAGGAGATGTCATTAGGGCAATGGTAAAACTAATGAATGAAGAAAAATGCATAGGCCAAATATATAATATAGGTTCTGATAAAGAGATTACAATACTCGATCTCGCCCATAAGATAAAAAAACTTACTAACAGCAACTCCCAGGTAAAAATTATTCCATATGATGAAGCCTATGAGGAAGGCTTTGAAGATATGCGAAAGCGGGTGCCTGATCTTTCTAAAATAAAACATGATATCGGCTATGAGCCAAAAATTGAATTAGATGAAATCTTGCTCGAAATAATTGAATATTACAAAAAATAATCCTTAGTACAAATCTAAATCAGGCTCATACAATTTATGGAGATTAAAAATAGAAAAGCAGCAAGAAACTATAAGATCTTTCAAAAAATTGAAGCAGGCATTGTTTTAACTGGCAACGAGATTAAGTCAATTCGGGCTGGACGGGTAAATTTTCTTGATTCGTATGCAAAAGTTGAGAATGGAGAGGTATGGCTTTACAATCTACATATTAGTCCTTATGCTAAAGGCAGCTTCCAGGAAGAGAAGCCGGATAGAAAAAGAAAGCTTCTTTTAAATAAACGCGAGATTGATCGGTGGGCAAGGCAGTCGGAGCAACGAGGTTTTACGCTTATACCCCTCAGGTTGTATATTAATGAAAGAGGACTTGCTAAAATTGAGTTGGGCTTGGCAAAAGGAAAGAAAAAATATGAAAAACGGGAAACGATTAAAGAGCGAGATATGAAACGAGAAGAACTCCAAATCCAAAGAAGGAAGATGAAAAGGCTTCAATAGAGTTAAAATTATGTTAATAAAGACAGAAAATTTAAATAAAATTTACAATTCAGGAAAGCTAAAGGTGCATGCATTACGGGGTATTGATATTGAGATAGAGAAAAACGATTATATAGCAATTAGCGGGCCATCTGGCTCTGGAAAATCAACATTATTGCATATATTGGGATGCCTGGATACTCCGAGCGTGGGGCGCTACATCCTTGATGGCATGGAGGTAAGCGGATTAACTTCTAATAAGTTGGCTGAGATCCGTAATCGGAAGATCGGTTTTGTGTTCCAGGCTTTTAATCTGTTACCCAATATGAGTATATTGGAAAATGTTGAACTGCCATTAATTTATGCAGGGATGAGCAAAAAAGAGAGACGAAAGCGTGCAGAAAAAGTATTAGACGAAGTTGGTTTATCTAAAAGGCTAAAACATAGGCCCTCTGAACTTTCAGGAGGAGAGAGGCAGAGAACAGCAATTGCACGAGCATTGGTGAATAATCCTAGTATAATACTTGCTGACGAGCCTACAGGTAATCTTGATAGCGTTTCTGGTGGTAGCGTTCTGAATGTATTCAATCAGCTTCATGATCAAGGCCATACTATAATAGTTGTCACACATGACCAAAATGTGGCTAGAATTGCTAAACGAATAATCCAGATACAGGATGGGAAAATAATTAGACAATGAATATCTATCATACGGTAAAGCTTGGCATTGTTGATATGTGGGGCAATAAAGGCAGAACATTTATTACAATGTTAGGTATTATACTTGGAGCTATGTCAATCGTCGCCGTGCTCTCTATAGTTCAAGGAGGTCGTCAGCAGTCATTAAAGTTTTTAGAAGAAAGTGGTGGTGCTCTGAAACTTTCTATTGAGCCTAAATGGAGCTTTGATATTCAAACTCGTCAGGAAGTTTTTCAGCAGCGTCTCACTTTGGAGGATTTGCGCGCCATTCAAAGATACTTTTCAGATCTTGAATATATTAGTCCTACCCTTACTACCCGCTCAAGTATTTCATACAAAGGAGATGTCTTCAGGTCCAGGCTTAATGGAGTGTTACCAGAATATCAATATGTGGAAAACTTTTTCCCCCAGGAGGGGAGATTCATTACAGATTTTGATAACAAATCTGCCAGTAGGGTCGCCGTAATCGGCACCACTATCAAAGAAGTCTTGTTTGGTGATAATCCATGTATTGGAGAAACAATCACCATTAATGATAATAAGTTTAGCGTGATTGGTGTAATGGAGCACAAAGAGATTTCATTTGGAGCGTCCCAATTTAATCCTTTAGAGCGTCTCAATCGTTCAACTTTTATCCCGCTTGCCACTATGGACAAAATTTTATATCCTAATCGTCCACTCAGTTCAGTTGATATTCAGGTTGCCTCCGCCGATATGGTGATGCCTACCAAAGAAAGGCTGGAACAGTTCTTGCTTGCTCTTCGAAATGGTAATGAGGTATTCGAAGTTAGGGCCGCAAGTGATCAGTTAGAGGAGATTGAGACTCAGACAGCCCAAACACAGATTGTTTTTCTTCTCATCGGAGGGATATCCCTGCTTGTGGGAGGAATCGTTATTGCAAATATTATGCTCGCAACGGTTAAAGAAAGGATGAATGAAATAGGCATACGAATGGCTCTAGGAGCAACAAGAAGAGATATTTTGTTACAATTTCTTCTGCAAGCCCTTCTTGTAAGTATTATCGGGGCTATAATAGGTATTCTTATTGGATTATCCCTACTCAATATATTAGCAAATGTTTTGCAGTCTCCTACAGTGGCAAATTTTCAGATGATAGTTATGGCAATTGGACTTTCATGTATTGTTGGTTTTGTTGCAGGACTATTTCCAGCTGTAAGTGCCAGCCGCGCCAACCCAATTGAGATTTTGCGCTATGAATAGACATATCACTTTTTTTACCAAGCTTGGCCATAATCTAAGCATAATTTACAAAAATTTTACTCTAGATCAGGGGTTCCTCCGTGCATCTTCACTTTCCTATATAACCTTTCTTGGTTTTATACCATTTATAATGGTACTTTTACTTTTTACCCCAGATATTACTGTTATAAAAATACACGAAGTCATTATTGATTTTATCTTTGAAGCCTTTGTTCCCAAGGCTGCTGAAACTATGAGACCATTTTTTGATGAGCTTTTACAAAGAAGAACAGGGCTTAGCGTTCTTGGTTTTTGCCTCCTAATTATAACTTCTTTTTTGCTCTTTAAAGCAATTTCCGATACATTTGACAAGATTCTGGGAGTAGATAAGAAACAGAACGGTTCTTTATTTCGGGATGTTGAGCGTTTTTTTGCTGCCATTATCGGTGGATTGGTCCTGGTAGCTGCTATGCTTTTTGCTATTTCTCTACCTATGATAAACAAGATATTCAATGTGGCTTTTCTTATAAATATTGTCCCTTATATAGGTATTTTTATACTTCTGTTACTGCTTTATAAGTATGTAACATACGGACATCCAAAGACAAAATATGTATTAGTGGGAGCGCTAGTTATAAGCATCGCTTGGGGTATCTTAAAGCTTGGATTTGATTGGTATATCGGAACATTTACAAACATTCGCTCAATATATGGGACGGTTGGCGCATTTCCTGTTTTTATGATCTGGTTATATGCAAACTGGGTACTAGTTCTCTTTGGCATGGAGATAGTTGCCTTCTACTCTGGAAAGCAATCTGTCAAAGTGGCGGCGCCCGAATCAACACAAACTACGCTCAAGATAACTATGGAACATCGTACAAGTACCGGTAAAGGTTTAAAACCATTCGAAATTACAAAGAAGGGCGTTAATGCTGAACATTTTCTTGATAGTGTGAAAGAATTGCTCAGACCTTCTGATGATTCTAACGCCCCAGAAGATTCTTCTGAATCGGAACAAGACAAGAAAGAAGAGGAAGAAAATGGCGAAAAGAAATGATGGAAGAGCATGGGATGAGATTCGTCCCATAAATATTATTAGAAATTATCTTAATGACCCTGAAGGCTCTGTGCTAATTGAAGTGGGCAATACGAAGGTAATCTGTACTGTATCCGTTGAATATAAACTCCCAACATTTATACGAGAAGAGGACCTGGATATAGGCTGGGTTACTGCAGAATATGATATGTTGCCCAGAAGCACCTCAAAACGGATCTTACGCGATAGATTGGCTGGACAGATCCGAGGGCGTAGTCAGGAAATACAGCGGCTCATCGGACGCTGTCTCCGAACAGTTACTGACCTATCAGCCATTCCAGCGAGAACAATTTATGTAGATTGCGATGTAATACAGGCTGATGGTGGCACCCGTACCGCTGCTATTAATGGTAGCTTTGTCGCCCTCTATGATGCCTTTACTAAGATGAAGGAGAAAAAACAAATCAATAGAATGCCTATTAACAACTTTCTTGGAGCTGTAAGTCTTGGAATAGTTGAAGGTGAACTTCTTCTTGATCTGACCTATAGCGAAGATTCTATGGCAGATGTCGATATGAATATTGTGAAGAATGATCAAGGTAAATATATTGAAATACAGGGAACCGCAGAAGGTCAAGCGTTTTCTCATGAGCAACTAAACGATATGATGAAACTTGCAGATAAAGGAATTCGCGAAGTTATTAACCTTCAAAGGAAATTACTATTCAGTAATCCTGAGAACAAATAGGAAGATAGGCAGGTGATGAAGAATATTAAAGAATTGGAAGCATTAAGTCGATTATGTAGAGGTGATATACTAAAGATGACCACCATAGCCCAAAGTGGGCATCCGGGTGGCTCTATGTCTTCTTTAGAATTATATCTCTCTTTATATGCATTTGCCAATATCTCGCCAGAAAACCTTTATCACAAAACAAGAGATAGAATAGTGATAAGTCATGGACATACAGCTCCAGGGATCTATTCTGTGTTGGGAAGACTTGGATTTTTCAATATAGATGAAGCGATTGCTTATTTCCGAAAGGCTGGGAGTATTTTTGAAGGCCATGTAGAGCCATCAGTTCCTGGCATAGAATGGGCAACAGGGAATTTAGGGCAGGGACTTTCTGCTGGATGCGGATTTGCACTTGCCGGGAAACAAAAAGGGCTTCCCTATAAGGTTTTTGTGGCAATGGGAGATGGGGAACAGCAAAAAGGACAGATTGCAGAGGCAAGAAGATTTGCAAAAAAATACCAGCTAAATAACATTACTGTACTCATTGATTATAACAAACTGCAAATAAGTGGGTCTATTGATAGAATAATGCCTCAGAATATAATTGGAAATTATCAGTCAGATGGCTGGGAAACAGTCGAGATTGACGGTCATGATTTCCAGCAAATCTTTGCTGCTTTGCAACAGGCTGTTAGCAATGACTCACCTACGGCAATTATTGCTCACACCGTTATGGGTAAAGGCGTTTCTTTTATGGAGAATGATGAAACATTTCACGGTAAGGCATTAAGTGAAGAGCAGTGCAGAAAAGCACTGGCTGAGCTTGATCTTCCCTGTGATCTTGAGCTTTACAAAGAAATGCGCTCGAATTTTATACCAACTAAAAATAGGTACAACATCAAATCACATTTCCCCAAGATTAATACTGGAACCCCCAAGGTTTATCAAGAAGATACCAAGGTTGCCTGCAGAGATGCATATGGCAATGCCCTTGTTGACCTGATTAGCGTAAATAAGAATAGTGAATTTGCTGTGTTTGATTGTGATCTGGCAGGCTCGGTTCGAACTGAAATAATCGAAAAGAAATTTCCAGCAAAATTTTATCAAGGAGGTATACAAGAGCATAATACCGCAGTTATTGCGGGTGCTGTCTCCAAAGAAGATATTATCTCATTTTTCTCTGATTTTGGGGTTTTTGGAATTGATGAGACATACAACCAACAAAGACTAAACGACATTAATCATACAAATCTTAAACTCGTTACTACTCATGTGGGACTTGATGTAGGAGAAGATGGCAAGACTCATCAATGCATTGACTATATTGGTATAATGCGAAATCTCTTTGGGTTCAAAATTATTATCCCTGGAGACGCAAATCAAACAGATAGGATTATTCGTTATATATCCACCCGGCCTGGTAATTTTGTGGTTCCTATCCCGCGTTCAAAGTCCAGCATCATTTTAGATGAATCTGGAGAGGTCTATTACAATCTTGAGTATAAATTTGAGTATGGGAAAGCGGACCAACTTCGTAAAGGGAAGGTTGCTACAATTATTTCCACTGGTAACATGATTGAAAAAGCATTGGAGGTTTTTGAACTGCTTGCTAAGCAAAATATATATATTTCTGTCTGGAATTTTTCATGTCTATCTGACATAAATCCTGATGATCTAAAGGCTGCTGCTTCTACCGGATATATTTTTACTTATGAGGATCATAATGTAAATACAGGTTTAGGAAACATTATTGCGGAAAAATTAGTTGAATATGGGATTCAATGCAAATTGATAAAATTTGGTGTGGAGCAATACGGAGTCTCTGGCAAGAATGAAGAGGTCTATAAGACGCAAGGCTTGGATGCTGATTCAGTGGTAAAGAGGATTAAGAAAATTTTGCTGTGAAGAATTGTACCCTTTTTAAGAAGTAATTTTAAATCTACCTTTTTGGCCGGCAGCCCAGATGAAAATATTCTACATTGATCCCAACAACACAACCCCTCAGATTAACTATCCATTATTAAGAGAGTTACAAGAAAAAGAAGATGTTGAGGTAGAGTATATATCTTCGCCAAACGATATTGTGGTTGGGCATTATCCAGAAGAGAATATCAACACTGATTATATCTTTTTTAAACATACATGGCGGATAAAGAGAAAGGCTTTCCGCCGATTGTTGAAATTATGGACCTATCCTATCAGCCTTTTTCTACTTTTTATCACGGCAAAGAAAAGCAATATTGCAATTATTCATTTTAACTGGTTATTCTTCCCTCCCATTGAGTTCTTATTTATTAAACTTTGTAAGTCTATCGGTATCAAAGTGGTGCTTACCCAACATGAGTCACCAATCAGGCTTAGACTTCTAAATTTTTTTCTAGATGGAATTTTTGAAGAAGCTGATAGGATTATATGTCTTTCTGACTATATGAAACGCCTGTTTGGAGAAAGATTTGCAGATAAAATTACGGTTATTAAACATGGAAATTGTTATGAAAATATGGTCAAACGATTTACTCCAACCGAAATAGATAGCGATAACTACCATTTTACAATCTTATTTATGGGACATATAAAACCCTACAAAGGTATTGATCTTTTATTAGAAGCTATGCATGAGATAGTCTATGAAAAAAAACTCTTTACAATTTTACTTCGGATACGAGGCATATGTGATGATAGCTATTTAAGGCAGATTAATAGTATGATAGAAGATTATGGATTAAAGGAGTATGTTGTATTCCAGCCCGGCTTTTTTACTTATCAAGAACTAATTGATGAGGTATACAGGGCTGATATGGGGGTATTACCTTATAAAAGTGCAAGTCAAAGTGGAATTCCGTACATTTTTGCAGAGTTACACACGCCCTTGCTTGTAACAAATGTGGGGGCTTTGCCAGAGCAGGTATCATCCGAATTTACAGAGATTGTTTCTCCGAACCCCTCAGCCGTTGCAGATGGAATACTTTCTTTAATGAGAAGAATAAAGGAGAACGCGATCCCACCAGATGCATTTGATAACTACCTTAGCGAAAACAGCTTGCAACATACTGCTTCTAAATATTTTTTATTATATAAAGAGATAATTGGCAATTGATGGATAAGCAAAAAGAGTATTACAAGAAGCTGGTAACACAATGGAGAGGAAACGAAATAGAGGACACCTGTGGGCGGGAGGCCCGGGAGCGTTATCTACAGAATCATAAAAAAAGATTTCAATATATAATTGATTTATGCACATCCATAAATCCTGATCGATCTGCAAGGGTTTTGGACATAGGGAGAAGCCATTTATCGGTTATGCTTTCACATTACTATAAGAATTTTGTGACTTTGGGTCTGCCCCTTGAGGACGATATAGGTGGCCATCGAGAGAGTGAACCGATGGAGATGGAGCATATCACATTTGATTTGAATAGGAGCGATGAAGTTAATTTATGGCCAGACCGGGAGTTTGATCTTATTGTCTGCTCGGAAGTTATGGAACATCTCGCTATCGCTCTTGAATATGTATTACTATTCTTCCATTATCTACTTAATGATGGAGGGTTTCTTGTGTGCTCTACTCCCAATGCTGCTGCTTTATACAAAAGAATCAAATTATTACTCGGTAAAAATCCCTATGAAATGATACGGTTATATGGAAAAAATCCAGGACATTTCAGAGAGTTCACGAAACAAGAACTTGTTGAAATTGGCGATAAATGCGGCTTTTCTTTAGTTTATCATAGATTTAAAAATTTTGTATCGAACACAGAATCATTAAAGGTGAATCTCTATAATCTATTTACTGATTTTATTCCTCCTTTCCGCTGGACCCAGATATTGATATATCAAAAAGGTGAAATAAAATAGAAAGGTGCATTCAATGAGGATTTATTTAGCAACTTATCCCGCAATTCTAATTACTCCCGGGGGACCAACCCATGTTTTATTTGCATTGGAAAGAGAGTTTAAAAAATTGGGTATAAAAGCCATCCTTTTCAATCCTTGGGATACAGAATTTCAATTTAATAAAGGCGATATTTTTCATCTTTTTGTTGCGGATGTCAGGAACTATGCCTTTGCTAAGGCGTTAAACAAAACTGCGATAAAGTATATGGTCTCACCGATTTTTTTTAGTGGGCATTCTCCTTTTCTTATAAAATCATATCGTACACTGGAAGGCATCTCAAGGATAATTCTTAAAGGGCTTTATTCAGACTATTCTATGGTAAAGATGGTCTGCAATAATGCGGAATTGGTATTGCCTAATACAAAAGCAGAGGCAAATCTACTTGTAAAGGGTCTGGGGGTTGATAAAAAAAGGATAAGAATAATGTATAATGGAGTAGATGAAAAATTTTTACATGCAGATCCCTCTCTTTTTGAGAAGAAATATGGAGTGAAAGATTTTGTTCTAAATGTAGGCCATATTGGTTCTGAAAGGAAAAACACTCTTGCTCTAATTAAAGCCCTCCATAAGATTGACCATCCTGCAGTAATTATAACAGATTTTTTCGCAAATGAGTTGACTGAAAAGTGCCTTAAAGAGGCTCGAAAAAATAAAAATCTCTTGATACTCGATAAAATACCTCACAATGACCCACTTTTGGCTTCTGCTTATGCTGCCTGTCATACATTTGTTTTGCCATCAATGTTTGAGACGCCTGGAATAGCGGCTATGGAAGCAGCACTTGCTGGTGCAAATGTCGTGATAACCCCATACGGTGGCACCAAGGAGTATTTTGAAGATATGGCTGAATATGTTAATGTGCGCTCTATTGAATCAATAAGAAAAGCGATAGTTAACTCACTTAACAAAAAACCGGACGAAAGACTTCAAGAACATATTAAAAAGAATTTTTTGTGGAGTGCTATTGCTCGCGAAACTTTGGGAATATATAAAGAAGCATTAAACTAATTATTTTTGAAATTTCACTGATTTTTGTATAAAATTATAAGTTGTTTCTGGATTTTATATCAAGCCGAGAAATGAAATAAAAAGTGATAAAGCTAAAAAAGACTGCGAAGAATATCTTTGTATTATTTAGCGGGGACATTACCAGCAGAATAATTGGTTTTGTTGCAGCTGCATATTTAGCTCGCACATTGGGTGTCTCTAATTTTGGTATAGTGGGTATTGGCTCTGCCTACCTTACTTACGCCCTGACAGTGAGCAGCAATGGACTACCAATACTGGGTGTTAGGAAAATAATTGAGTCCTCTGAGGAAAAATCGGTAAGTAATCTTGTTTCTGCCAGATTGGTCTTTTCTTTTATAGTTATATTCCTGACGATTATTATTTCCTTTTTTATCCAGTCTTCTCCTACTCGGGCAATAATTTTGGCCTATTCCCTTTACCTTATCCCAGCCGCGTTCCTTCTTGATTGGTATTTTCAAGCAAAAGAAAAAATGGGTGTTCTCGTATCCGGAAGAGTTCTGGGTGCATTGGTTTATCTCATTTTAGTTTTAATTTTGGTTAGAAGAGAAGGCGATGTTTTGAAAGTGGCACAAAGTTGGTTTTGGGGTGGAGTGGTTACAGCTATATTTTTTGTTTTACTCTACTTCAGAGAGGGTATAAGGCTAAAAATACATATTTCTTTTTCTAAAATAAAATCTTTATTCCTTGAAGCCTATACTCTGGGAGTGGCTAATATAATTTCTGAGCTTACTATAGCCTTTCCGCCAATTTTCCTTGGATTAGTAATGACCAGTAAAGATGTAGGCTATTACTCAGCAGGAGCAAGGTTAGTTGCACTTTTTCTGATTTTAGATAGGGTATTTTGTATTTCATTTTTTCCAGCAATTACCAGATGTGTAAAAGAAACTCCCCATATGCTTAATCAAATATTTAACCAAACATTAAAGTGGATTGTAGTTATTGCTATCCTAGTTGGTTTTTTGGGAATACTCCTGGCAGAGCCTTTAATTATATTTATTTTTGGCTCAGAATATCAAGTATCTATACAAGTATTTCAAATGTTAATGAGTTATTTTATTTTGACATTGATCAATTCGGTTCTGACATTCACTTTGATCGCTCTTAACGAAGAAAGAACTTATACTATTTCACTTGTTGTTGGAGCAGCCTTCCTTTTATTTTCATCCTATTTTTTTGTGAAGATATTCGGTTCCGCCGGAATGGGACTTGGGCTTGGAGTCTTTCAAATCACAGGATTATTTATAATGATAAATAAATTGAAGAAGTTTTTGAAGGTTGAGTTGTGGAGAACTATCATAA
>JBNGDW010000048.1:0-12357 GCA_049975325.1 Cloacimonadia bacterium
GACCACCGAGAAAGCATTCCCATATAGAGTCCCCTGTGAACGCATCAAGACAATACACTCTTCGTGGACCGGCATAGTTGGCATCACTTCCTGTAGCCGCCAATATATCTGGCATGCCGTCATCATTATAATCGAATCTACAACTCACCTGATAGACCCAGCCGCCATCGCCGTATTCATGCGTATCATGTTTCCAAATAATTTCACCAGTTTTCCCGGAAATTGCTACGATTGAACGATCGCCCCAGGCTGTACCAACAATAATATCTTTGTACCCATCTCCATCAAGATCGTCTGAAAGCGTTATACCGTGCCGGTGGTAAACAGCTCCACTAAGTATGTAAAGCTCCCACAAAATATCTGGCGTCCCAGAGGAATTCCCATTAAAACACCTAAAATAATTGTCTTCAGAGCTGACTACAACATCATAAATCCCATCACCATTAATATCAGGAATGGGCATTATTGCCTTGGGACTATTGTCAAACCCGCCAGTAATCTGATATTCCCATAAGATATCTCCAATCTCATAATGTGAGCCATCACCAGACCCTTCTAAGGCAACTTCAACTATGCTATTCTCAGGATCATTGCTTTCTATAAACAATGTTCCTTCATAAGAAATCGCTTCTTCAGGATTAAACCAGATTCCAATTGGAATAGTATCAAGAACTCCAATATTTATTGGAAAACTTACATCAGACTCCACAGTAAAGTGAGGATCATCACAGTAAATACTATCAATTAATAAGGTCTCATCACCAATATTTTGAATTTCCATAAACCAACGGGTTATTGCATTGATTCTCACTAAACCGTAATTATGGCTTGTTACTGGTACATAAATATTTGGTCCAGGATTTACTGCATTTCCTGTTAAAGTAATATCTACTTCGGGATGTAATGGATCATCCGATGAAACAGTAGCAGTGCAGTTCAATTCACCAGATTCCTCAGGTTTATACTTCAAAGGTATTTCTAAATCATTACCAACTGATATAGTTTGTGGAAAGTTAAGAGAGCAGGATACATAATTTGCGCCAATGCCAGTAAAAGATATACCTGTTATCTCCAATTCTGCAGTTCCGATATTTTGTGCAGTGGCATTCCAGGTTGCAGAGTCCCCAACTGTTATGGTTCCATAATTATGAGTAGTAATTGGTATAGAAATCTCTGGTGTTCCGCCACCACCAAGATCAATCTTATAAAGCCAGTCCTGGTCATATCCTTCTCCATTATCGCAATACCATAGATATGTGCCATCAAATACAATTCCTGCTGGATCTGAATGCTCTGATGGATGAGTTTCTACAAGATTACCTGTGGCAGGGTCAATCATATAAAGTGCATCTCCCCAGTAGTCAGCCATCCAGAGATTACTATGTTCTATGCATAGATCCCAGGGTTGATTATCTGGCGCAGTAAATTGCTGAAGCACAGTTCCTGATGGATCAACTTTATAGATAGTCGCAGGGTCAGGATAATAAGCAGCAACCCAGAAATTTCCATCATCATAAGCAATGCCGGACATATAATGAGTAGGAAGATCAAATTGTGAGATTAAATTGCCGCTCATATCAAGTTGCATGGCAACTGCTGGCATTGAGCTACTCTGTTGATCGATCGTCCATAAATAAGAGCCATCATAGGTGAGTCCATAGGCATCTTCTTGAGGTCCTATAAACAGAAGTGAATAACTGCCATCGCTTGGGTTAATCTGATATACTTCATTCCCATTTGCCCCATAGATCCCGCAGTATAAATACTCTCCATCATAGGCAAGCCCAGAAGCACCTTCTGGTATGGGAAATACCTCTACAATTGTCCAATCTCGATTGCTCGCAGAACTGTTTGCTGATATTTCTCCGTTTGCCCATACGGTGGGGCAAAGAAGAAACAGAGCAACAAGTGATAAGCCTAGCAGCTTTAGCGTATTTTTTTTCATTTGTTCTCCTCTCCGCCAGCTGGCGGTTTTTGATAGAACAAAAAAAGCGGCATTCCAGAACATTGTCAAGGAATACCGCTTTTTATATCTACCTATATTTTTTAGGACTATTAATACATCTCACCGCCATATCCTCCTGGAGGCATAGGGGGAGTGGCTTCTTCTTTCTTAGGGAGATCAGCGATAATGCACTCAGTAGTTAAGAACAGTCCAGCAATACTACAAGCATTCTGGACAGCAGAACGTGTTACTTTGGCAGGATCAATCACACCATCTTCCACCAGGTTGGCATACTCTCTCTTGGCTGCATTATATCCAATAGCCTGATCTTTCTCAGTTAATAATTTTTCAACCACGACATCGCCAGCTACACCTGCATTTGATGCGATTTGATGTAAGGGCTTTTTCAAAGCCTCTTTTAATATATCTGCACCTATTTTTTCTTCCTCTTCAAGTTGAAGGTTATCAATCACTTTTGCTGCATGGAGTAAGGCGACACCGCCTCCAACTACAACTCCCTCATCCACAGCGGCTCGGGTTGCTTGCAGAGCATCGTCTACCCGGTGTTTCTTTTCTTTCATCTCAGTTTCAGTAGCAGCACCAACATTGAGCACAGCCACGCCACCGGCTAATTTGGCAAGTCTTTCCTGTAATTTTTCCTTATCATAATCTGAAGTGGTCTCTTCTATTTGACGCTTAATTTGCTGGATTCTACCTTTCAGGTCTTTTTCGCTACCTTTTCCTTCTCTTATCGTAGTGTTTTCTTTATCAACGATTATTTTGTTTGCCCTGCCAAGATCATGCAATTTGGTGTTTTCCAGCTTAAGACCTAACTCTTCAGAGATAACCGTACCGCCGGTTAAAACCGCAATGTCCTGCAGCATTTCTTTTCTTCTATCACCAAAACCCGGGGCTTTTACTGCACAAACCTTTAATGTTCCGCGAAGTTTATTCACAATAAGTGTCGCCAGTGCTTCGGCTTCAACATCTTCAGCAATAATAAGAAGGGGCTTGCCACTTTGGGATACTTCCTGCAGAATTGGAAGTAAATCTTTCATAGCAGAAAGTTTCTTATCATGGATAAGGATATAGGCATCTTCCAATTCAGCAATCATCTTCTCGGTATCAGTGGCAAAATAGGGTGAAACATATCCTCTATCAAACTGCATACCTTCAACTTTTTCAACATAGGTCTCCATGGTTTTAGACTCTTCAACATTGATAACTCCATCGTTTCCAACCATCTCCATGGCATCAGCAATCAATTTTCCAATTTCCGGATCATTATTTGCAGATATGGTCGCAATCTGTTGGATTTTATCCGAGGTTTTGATTGGACTACTTTGCTTCCTGATTTCCTCAACTACGGAATCGCAGGCTTGCATAAGTCCACGCCTTAGAAACATAGGATTAACGCCAGCAGTTACATGCTTAAAGCCTTCGTTAATAATACATTGGGCAAGTAAGGTTGCAGTTGTTGTTCCGTCTCCCGCAACATCATGAGTTTTTTCTGCTACTTCTTTTACCATTTGAGCACCCATATTCTGGTACTTATCTTCCAGTTCAATCTCTTTTGCAATTGTAACACCGTCGTTGGTAATTGTGGGTGAGCCGAAGCTCTTTTCCAGTACCACATTCCTGCCCCTTGGTCCAAGGGTAACCTTTACGGCATTTGCAAGCACATCAACGCCTTTTTTTAGCTGTTCACGGGCTTCATGGCCGAATTCCAGTTGTTTAGCCATATTTTCCTCCTAACATATCTATTTATTTCCTTTAATTAATCTCAAAATTCTCATCTTTCTTTTTATGTAGCCTCAGCTAAATTTATATCTTCAGATGTTACGAACTCCATTCTTACCACAATATCATCATTCTGCAAATCGACAAATATCTTGCCTCTACCGGCTTCTATTTCAGCCTGATCATATGCAACTCGCAGGAGTTCTACAGCAATCTTATCTTCAACCTTTCTTTGAATAAGACGCTTGAGGGGACGAGCACCAAATTGTGGATCATAGCCTTTTTCAGCCAGATACTGCAAAGCCTTAGGGGTTATTTCTATTTCAATCCCTCGTGCTGCCAGCCGATTACGAAGATCAGCAAGCTGAATCTGGGCAATTTGAATCATATGCTTCTGAGTCAATCTATGGAAGATAATAATCTCATCTATACGATTCAAAAATTCTGGTCTAAAATATGATTGAAGTGCTTGCATAATAATCGGTCTGGAAAGTTCCTCTTCTTTTCCTTCTCTGAAAATCTCTTCTGAGCCAATATTTGAAGTCATAATAATCACAGTATTGGTAAAGTCTACAGTCCTGCCTTGAGCATCAGTCAACCGACCATCATCAAGGATTTGCAAGAGTATATTAAATACATCTCGATGTGCTTTTTCAATCTCATCAAAGAGGATCACGCTGTATGGTTTTCTTCTCACAGCTTCGGTCAACTGTCCACCCTCTTCATAGCCGACATAACCAGGGGGTGCTCCCACCAATTTAGCCACAGCATGTCGTTCCATATATTCTGACATATCCAGCCTGATCAAAGCCTTCTCAGTATTAAAAAGGAATTGAGTTAATGTCTTAGCAAGTTCTGTTTTCCCAACGCCGGTGGGACCAAGGAAGATAAAGCTTCCGATTGGGCGATTACCTGCACTGATTCCGGCCCGATTTCGCCGAATAGCGTTAGCAATAGCAGAGATAGCCTCATCCTGTCCTACTACCCGCTTGTGCAACTCCTCCTCCATTCGGAGAAGTTTTTCCGCCTCACTTTCGAGCATTCTATATACAGGAATACTAGCCCACTTGGAGACAATCTCAGCGATATCATTTTCGTCAATCTCTTCTTTAAGGATTCTTTCCTGTTTTTGCAGCTCAACAAGCTTTTGATTCATTTCTTTAAGCTGGCTTTCAAGTTCCCTCAATTTACCATATTTCAATTCAGCCGCTCGAGCAAGGTCCCCTTGCCGCTCAGCCTGTTGTATAGCCGTTTTTGTCCGGTCCATCTCCTCTTTTGTCTTTCGTATGCCAGCGATTAACTCTTTTTCTCTTTGCCACTTTGTTCGGATATGATTTGCTTGTTCCTTCAGTTCAGTTAGTTTTTTTTCAATTTCTTTTTTTCTAGCAACCGATTTTACATCTTTTTCTTTGCGCAGAGAGTGCTGCTCGATTTCGAGTTGACGAATCTTACGTTCGATTTCATCCAGTTCGGCAGGCATGCTATCAATCTCCATTCGTAGTCGTGCACACGCCTCATCTATCAAATCTATGGCCTTATCAGGAAGAAAACGGTCATGAATGTATCTTTCGGATAGATTAGCGGCAGCAATTATGGCAGAATCTTTAATCTGTACTCCATGATGGACTTCATATTTTTCTTTTATCCCACGCAGGATGGAGATAGTTTGGTTAACATCAGGTTCCTGAACCATAACTGGTTGAAAACGTCGTTCCAGAGCCGCATCCTTTTCAATATATTTCCGATATTCTTTTAAGGTTGTTGCCCCAATACAATGAAGTTCACCACGAGCCAAGGCTGGCTTTAGCATATTTGATGCATCTACGGCTCCTTCTGCTGCACCAGCGCCAACCACTGTATGCAACTCATCAATAAAGAGAATAATTTTACCTTCTGCAGATTCAATCTCTTTTAGGACAGCCTTAAGTCGATCTTCAAATTCACCTCTGAATTTAGCACCAGCGAGTAGTGCCCCCATATCCAGCTCAATAATCTCCTTGTTACGCAATGTTTCTGGGACATCATTCTCTACCACCCTCTGAGCAAGTCCTTCAACGATTGCCGTTTTACCTACACCAGCTTCTCCAATTAAAACAGGATTATTCTTTCTACGACGAGAGAGAATCTGCATAACAGTTCTGATCTCTTCATCCCGCCCAATCACAGGGTCTAATTTCCCTTTCCGTGCCTGGTCAGTAAGATTGCGGGTATAACGCTCAAGCACCTGATACTTTGCTTCAGGGTTTTGGTCTGTAATTCGCTGATTGCCACGAACATCTTTTAATATTTGCAGTACATCCTTTTCTGTAATCCCGTATTCCCGAAACAGTGGAGTAAGTTCCGTCTCCTCACCCAGCATGGCAAGAAATATATGTTCCGTGCTGAGATATTCATCCTTTAATCTATCAGCCTCTTTTTGGGCAGAATTAAGCACCCGATTGAGTTCCGAAGAGAGATATGGTTGCCCTCCTGCTCCCGAGACCCTAGGCTTTTTCGATAAGAGGGCTTCAATATCAGCATAAAATTTGTCTGAATTAACCTCAAGTTTATTAAGAATTGTTGGAATGACCCCCTCTGGCTGTTTTACGAGAACTGCCATTATATGAGCAGGAGAAAGCTCCTGATGGCCAAACTCCTGTGCCAGGACAATCGCTGATTGTATCGCTTCCTGGGCTTTTAATGTAAATTTATTGAAATTCATATTGAAATATTCCTTGCTGTTTTGTAATAAAATATATAAGCACGATTTGGGATGTCAAAATATTTTGGCACTCTTGTCATTAAAGTGCTAAACTAAATTAACGCTTCCCCTGTAAATTCGGTAAAACAAAAATATACTTTTGTCTTTCTATATGCCAATCTTGACAGATAAATGAATTTCTATCTATCATTACTTTTAAGAGGTATAAATGAAAAGAAAAATGATAAGACATTACTTTGTTGAGGCAAGTGTTATGCTCTTGCTGGCTTCATGTAGCCACTATTCATTTTATCAGAGGAGCAATCCACATTTGCAAACCGTAATGATTCCTGAATTTAAAAATAATTCTGAAAGATATGAACTCTCAGAGGTAGTTACTGATAACTTGACCAGATATTTTATTGAGGATAGACGATTAAAAGTAAAGCCATCAGATGCAGATATGGAGGTAATTGGCACCATTATTTCCTATGATGAATCTGTCTATTCTTATACTATGTCTGAAGAGCCACTTGAATGGCAGATTACGATACAATTTTCAATAGAAGTAATAGATAGAGTTAAAGATAAAAACCTGTGGAAGGCAGACAATCTGGTGCTTACCGCTTTATATGCCGACCCAAATGCACCTGCGGATACAAGTTCTGAAACAACAAATCTTTCCGAAGAGGAGGCATGGGAAGAAGTCAGCTATGCATTGGCTGATATGATTTTGGCAAATTCGCTTGAGCAATGGTAATAGAATGAGAATAAATAGATTTCTTGCCCAGGCTGGGTTTGGCTCAAGGCGCACATGTGAAGAGCTTATCAAACGAGGTAAAGTAAAAATAAATAATATTCCTGTCAGCCAGCTTGCTACTCAAGTTAATCCAGAGATTGATAAGGTCACAGTAAATGGGAAAGAAGTTCAGCTACCACATCAAAAAATATATATCATGCTCAATAAACCCTCTGGATACATAGTAACCGCAACCGATCCGTATAATCGTAAAACAATCTTTAATCTACTCCCTGAACTTTCAGTAAGAGTTTTTTCTGTTGGTCGTCTTGATATGCAATCAACCGGGCTGCTCCTCCTAACCAATGATGGAGATTTTGCAAATGCAATTATTCATCCTAGAAATAAAATCCCTAAAACTTATATTGTCAAAGCAAAAGGGATATTAACCTATTCCCAGCTAAAAAAACTGCGTAACGGGATTATGTTGGATGAGGAATATATGGCGAAGGCTAAGGTGATTATAAAATCTTACAATAAGAAACAGGGAATTACAAAACTACGAATGACAATCTATGAAGGTAAAAATAGACAGCTTCGCAGAATGATACAAGCTGTAGGAAGTTCTGTCATCTCTCTTAAAAGAGTACAAATTGGAAACCTTCGACTTGCCTCACTACCAGAAGGGGCGTGGCGATTCTTGAAAAATAAAGAAGTGGCTGCGCTGTGGCGCAAGGAAAACCAATCTGCCAAACCCTGATTTATGGAAAAACAAAAAAAGGCTTACATCTATGCACTTTGTGCAATTGGGATGTGGTCAACGGTGGCCTCTGCCTTCAAAATATCTCTTCGGAGTATGACTTATGACCAGCTTTTATTCTGGGCTGCGATCACCTCCACCATAGTCTTGTTTATTATTCTGCTTATTCAGGGGAAATTGCACCTAATAAGACAATCTTCATTAAAACAGCACCTTCATTCTCTTCTCCTCGGCGCTCTCAATCCTTTTATCTATTACGCAGTACTGTTCAGAGCCTATGAAATCCTGCCAGCGCAAGAGGCTATTACTTTGAATTATACCTGGCCAATTATGATTGTACTGCTTTCGATCCCTATCCTGAAACAAAAAATCAGACTTACCAATATCCTGGCACTCTGTATAAGCTTTATAGGAATTGTCATTATTATAACCCAGGGGAATCTGCAAGATTTTACTCTTATGGGCAGAACAGCCGACCTCTTGCCTCTTTGCAGTGCTGTAATCTGGGCAATTTATTGGATATATAATATGAAATACAAACATGATACTGGAGTAAAGCTATTTCTTAATTTTTGCTATGGCTTGCTTTTCATATTTATCTTCTTACTTATTTCTTCAAAGATTACCCTCCCGCCGATAGAGGGACTCCTCGGTGCTGTATATGTTGGCATATTTGAGATGGGACTTACATTTGTTGTCTGGCTAAAGGCGCTGGAAACCTCTTCCACCACTGCCCAAGTAAGCAACCTTATCTATATGACTCCTTTTTTCTCGCTCCTGATTGTAAGCCTTGTTATCAATGAAGAAATACTGCCATCTTCTATTGTTGGACTGATACTGATAGTGATTGGAATCTTTATACAACAATATAACAAAAAATGCCTGAAAACCCTGTCAAATCCTAAGTGACAATAAGGGCTGAAATAGAATCGACCGAATCCATCTGATAAAAAATTAAAGACAATATATAAATAATTAAATTAGGCAATGTTCCCGAAACTGTCTATCTCTCCCCGGCGGATATAATTGTACAAAATCTTTATTCTTTCGCCCAACCCTTCCACTGCAAAGTGTTCTTCTTTTTTGATTTGATCTCTTTTACTTCCCGATCTGTCAATTTCTCTATTTTTTACTTGACATTAATGCAACTTAGATTAGACTTTTTAAAAATTGGAATCATTCCAAAAATGGAAACGATAAAGAAAAATCTCGAAGATGTAGGTATAACGCCAACCTATCAAAGGTTAAGTGTGTTTAGATATTTGAAAGACTGTAAAGCACACCCAACCGTAGAACATATATATGAGTATCTGGTGGAAAGAATTCCAACCATTTCTCTGACAACGATTTATAATACTCTTAACTTGTTTGTAGAAAAAGGACTGGTAGTGCCTCTTACCATCACTGGAACTGGAATTCGATATGATTACAACACCACGCCACATCACCATTTCGTATGCAAACGATGCGGAAAAATTATTGATTTAGATATTGAGTGTGAATTTATTCGAGGAGAAAGAAAGATAGTTGCGGGAAATAAAATAGAAGAAGTTCACGGCTATTTTAAGGGTATATGTAAAGATTGTTTGGAAAAGGAAAAGAATAGACAAAGATGAATGTAATGATTAAACATAGGAGGCAACTATGAAAAAATACGAGTGCACAGTGTGTGGGCACATTTATGACCCAGAAAAAGGTGACCCAGAAAATGGGATAGAGCTCGGCACAGCATTTGAAGATTTACCTGATGACTGGGTTTGTCCAGAGTGTGGGGCTACCAAAGATATGTTTGAACCCATCGAAGGATGATATCACGGCAAAAAGATGCAAAAAGCTAATAGCCAAAATAAACACGGAGGTAAAAATGAACCTATTCAACGCAAGTGAAATCTTCCAATTCGCTATTAAAATTGAAGAGAATGGTGAACAGTTTTACACAGCAATGATGACCAGGTTTGATGAAGAAGAAATTAAGCACCTATTCTCTTATTTAGCGGAGCAAGAGAGACAACACAAAAAAATATTTCAGGCAATGCTTTCAGAGATTGAGTCTTATGAACCACCAGAAAGCTATCCAGGCGAATATTTCAATTATCTACGCGCCTATGCCGAAGATCTAATATTTAACTTATCACAACTCGATGAGGAAATTTCTAGCATCAATGATATTTCCCCAGCTCTCGATGCAGCTATAGGAAAAGAATTGGATACCATTCTCTACTACCATGAAATGATAAATACTGTTCCAAAAGAGCAAACACAGCAAATAGAAAAAATCATTGCTGAAGAAAGAAGGCATGTCGTAAGGCTATCTGAAATAAAAAGGTCATATCAGAATAAAGAAAAAAATAAAAAGTAGGGGAGGCTCTATGGATTTAGGAATTTATTCACTCTCGGACCTGATTCTGGCAGGTCTTAAAAGTGAAATTGATAGTGAAGAAGTCTACATCCGTTTAGGAAAGACTGTGAAAAACTTTATGCTGAAAGATAGATTTGCTTTTCTGGCAGGAGAAGAAGAAAAACATCGGCAGTTCTTTGAATGGCTCTTTCACAATACCCTTCCTAATAAAAAGATGGTTATACCAGAGAAAAGTCCTGTGCCACTTCCTCAAATAAGACCAGAAGATATAGATGAAGAAAATGTTGAGATGCTCTCCATTATAAATAAAGCGATGGATGCAGAAAAGGCTGCTTATGAATTTTATACGGAAATATCAGACAAATTTGATGATTCTGAAATCAAAAAGATGCTACGCTACATCGCTTCTATGGAAATGGGGCATTACAAAATCTTAGAAATAGAAAAAGAAAATATTGAGAAATACGAAGAATTTGATGTTGAATGGCCTATGATGCATATAGGCCCTTGAACGCAAAAATAAAAAATACGGAGGTATGCGATGGAAAACCGAATTCCGCTCCTTGGCGAAAAATTCCCCACGCTTGTGGTGAATACCACGCATGGGAAAATAACTCTGCCAGATGATTTCACTGGAAAATGGTTTATTCTTTTCAGTCATCCTGGCGATTTTACTCCTGTATGTACCACTGAATTCGTTGCATTCCAAAAACGGTATAACCAATTCAAAGAGCTAAACTGCGAATTGATTGGCGAAAGCGTCGATCAGGTATTTGCTCACCTTAAATGGGTTGAATGGATAAAGGATAATCTCAACACGGAGATTACCTTTCCCATCATTGCTGACAACAATGGAAGAGTTGCAAGTGCATTAGGACTAATTCATCCTAATAAAGGGAGTAATACAGTACGGGCAGTGTTTATTGTTGACCCTAAAGCTACAATTCGTGCTATTCTCTACTATCCTCAGGAACTTGGAAGGAATATGGATGAGTTTGTACGTATGATAAAAGCATTTCAGGTTGCTGACCAGAATAAAGTGGCAATGCCTGCAGACTGGCCTGAAAATGACCTTATTGGAGATCATGTTATCGTTCCTCCTCCTACTGATGAAAATGGCATTAATAAAAGACGGGCAGAAGCTGAAAAAGGTGAAATTGAGTGCTATGATTGGTGGCTTTGCCATAAGAAGCTCTAAAGCAAAAAGTAAAACAAACCGATAATAACTAACAAAGATGAGGGGGTAAAAATGACATCCCGTAGACAGATATATAAGTGTGAAATATGCGGCAATATTGTAGAAGTTCTCCATGAAGGCAAAGGTCAACTCGTCTGCTGTGGCCAACCGATGAAATTGATGGAACCAGGAATGGTAGACGCTGCCTTAGAAAAACATGTGCCTGTAGTTGAGTCTGAAGGTAATAAGGTGACAGTGAAAATCGGAAGCATGCCTCATCCTATGACTGAAGAACATTATATAGAATGGATAGAACTCGTAGACCCAGTATGTAATCGCGTCCAGAGAAGTTATCTAAAACCCGGTGATAAACCTGAAGCCCATTTCCAGGTATCTGAAGGTTGTGCGGACCATATATTTGCTCGAGAATATTGTAACCTTCATGGACTATGGCAAAACAAACAATAATAGACATACAATACATGGCGTGGTGAGAAAATGAGCGTTTCAACACCTTCTCTACCACTCCATGCTAACCTATCTCTATCTAAACCGATTATTCTACCTAAATCCTAAAAATAATTATATTGACATCCTTTAAAAAGTAGCCTGTGTATCGTCCAATTTACAAGAAGCTCAGCACTTTTTAATAAATTTGAAGCATTGTTATGGGAATTATCGAACTGAAAAATGTGAACTTATTACTCAACCAAAAGTCTATTCTAAATAATCTTACTATTGACTTTTGGCCAGGTAGTGTGCATGCCGTTGTAGGCCCTAATTGGGCTGGAAAATCTACACTCGCTGCCACTATCATGGGACTTTCTGGCTATACTGATATCCAAGGAGATATCCTATTCAATGGAGAATCTATAAAGAACCTTTCGGTTGATGAACGTGCAAAAAGAGGTATCACTTTGGCATGGCAGGAACCTGCTCGATTTGAAGGATTAACTG
>JBNGDW010000049.1:0-3943 GCA_049975325.1 Cloacimonadia bacterium
ACATTTGCTGTTTATAATGGAAAGAAGTTTGTGCCGGTTTTTGTAACGGAAAGTATGGTTGGTCATAAATTGGGTGAATTTTCGCCTACCAGAACTTTTAGAGGGCATAAACGAAAAAAAGAGAGAGTTGCTGGGAAGAAGAAAGTAGGAGTATAATGGAAGCAATTGCAAGAATTAAATATCAAAGAGGGTCAGCAAAGAAAGTTCGGTTGGTTGCAGATTTAATAAGAGGCAAAAATGTTCTTGAAGCAAAGCAAATTCTTGCATTTTCTCGGAGGAAAGCTGGTCGGATATTGATGAAGGTGATAAACGCCGCCATAGCGAACGCTGCCAATAAAGCCAGAAAGATTGAGCCTGACAAATTAGTAGTAAGCCGTATATTTGTTGATGAAGGCCCAACTCTAAAAAGATATCGGCCTCGGGCTATGGGACGGGCTGACCTGTTGAGAAGACGGACTTTCCATGTAACCATGGCTGTCTCTGATGAAAATACAAAAGAAACCAAGGAGAGTGTGAATGGGACAGAAAACTAATCCAATCGGGTTTCGTATAGGATTTAACAAAAATTGGGAATCCGTATGGTTTTATGATAGCAAAAAAGAGTATATAAAAAATTTTTATGACGGTATAAGAATTAAAGATTATGTCCAGAAACGGTATCGCCATGCTATGATCTCTCGAGTAGAAGTGTTCCGTACCAGTGATAATATAAAAGTTGTTATATGGACAGGGCGTCCAGGCGTTGTGATTGGTAAAAAGGGAGCTGAAATAGAAAAAGTTAGACAGGAACTTCTTCTTTTGCTGAACATGCAAGATTCTGAGGGATTTAATCGTTTAAATATTGATGTTAAAGAGGTTAGAAAACCAGAGATAGATGCAAGACTTATTGGCCTTGATATAGCTAATCAGATAGAGAATAGGGTTTCCTATAGAAGAGCTGCTAAGCAAGCCTTAGGTAGAGCGATGCGTAGCGGAGCAGAAGGAATCAAGATTCGATATAGTGGTAGATTGCTTGGAGCTGAAATCGCTCGGAGTGAAGAATATAAAAGTGGCAGAATACCTCTCCATACACTTCGCGCTGATATTGATTATGCCTTAACTGAGGCTCACACAAAGTATGGTATCATCGGCATAAAAGTATGGGTATGCCGTGCAGAAAAACTTGCGGGGATACTGAATCCTCTCTGAATACAGAGAAGAAGTGATTTTCTTTCTACCAAAGAGAATAGGGGTTACTTATGTTAATGCCGAAAAAAGTTAAATATAGAAAACAACAACGCGGAAAAAGACGGGGCAAGGCTTGCCGTGGTGCGACTTTGCAGTTTGGTGAATATGGCTTGATAAGCCTTGAGAATGGCTGGATTACAGCCCGACAAATTGAGGCAGCAAGAGTAGCAATGACCCATTATATGAAAAGAACAGGAAAGGTCTGGATTAGAATTTTTCCCGATAAACCTTGTACTCAGAAACCAGCTGAGACCCGTATGGGTAAAGGAAAAGGTTCTCCTGAATTTTGGGTTGCCGTTGTAAAAAGAGGGCGTATCTTGTTTGAGATAAGCGGTGTAAGTGAAGAGGTTGCCAGAGAAGCCCTTCGCTTGGCAAGCCATAAAATTCCATTAAAGGTAAAATTTATTGCCAGAGAGATACTAGGATAAATTATGAAGATATATGAATTACGCGAAATGACTGAGGAAGAGCTTAAACTCAAAAGAGAAGATCTGGAAGAGGAACTTTATAATCTACATTTCCAGAAAGCAATGAATAAATTAGAAAATCCGATGAGGATACGCCAGGTAAAACGATCAATCGCTCAGGTGAATACCGTTCTTAAAGAGCGAGCAAGGTCAATCCCTGGAAAAGCCAAATCAGAAAATCTGTAATAACAGGAAGTCGGAAAATGGAAAGAAGAAGAGTAAAACCTAAGAGAATAGGAACAGTTTTAAGTGATAAAATGGATAAAACCTGTATAGTAAAAGTAGAAAGAGTCTTCAAGCATCCATTATATGGAAAATACATTAAAAGAAGTAAAAATTTTGCTGTCCATGATGAAAATAATGAGGCAAAAACAGGAGATAAAGTAAGAATTGAAGAATACAGACCTGTGAGTAAAACCAAGAGGTGGAGGCTGGTTGATATTCTTGAAAAAAGTGAGAAAATTTAATAGGAGTTATCATGATTCAGCAGGAATCCATACTGAATGTCGCAGATAATTCAGGCGCAAGAAAAGTGAAATGTATCAAAGTATTAGGTGGTACAAAAGCACGATATGCAAATGTAGGTGATATTATTGTTATCTCTGTTAAATCAGCAGTGCCGAATACAGATGTAAAAAAAGGCTCTATACATAAAGGTGTTGTGGTCCGGACAAAAAGTCCTATACGGAGAGATGATGGAACTTATGTAAGATTTAGTGAAAATGCAGTGGCGTTGATTAGTGATCAAATGGAACCAAAGGGGACTCGTATTTTTGGCCCTGTTGCAAGAGAACTCCGCGGCAAAGCATTTATGAAAATCCTTTCCCTTGCCCCGGAGGTTGTATAGAGGAATATTATGAATAAGATGAAGATTAAGAAAGGCGATAAGGTCAAAGTAATATCAGGTGAATACAAAGGCGTTGAAGGAATTGTTCTAAGAGCATTTCCTAAACAAGAAAGAGTAATCGTAGAAAAAGTTAATTTTATAAAGAAACATCAACGTCCAAACCAGCAAAATCCTTCCGGTGCTATAATAGAAAGAGAGGCACCTATCCATGTCTCAAATGTTCAGTTGATATGTCCAAAATGTGGGAAATCTTCTCAAGTAAGAATGAAAATACTCGAGGATAAAAGTCGGGTTCGGTATTGTAAAAAATGTGGCGAAGTGATTTGATGAGGAACTATGAGTAGATTAAAAGATAAATATAAAAATGATGTGGTGAAAGAGCTTGCCAAAAGATTTGGGTATAAAAATCCTATGATGGTACCGAAGTTAGAAAAGGTTTCTGTAAACATCGGTGTTGGCGAAGCTGTTCAAAATCGGGCTGCGCTTGACCATGCGAGAAAGGAAGTTGAAACTATAACAGGGCAGCACGCAATAGTTACAAATGCCAAAAAATCAATTTCAAACTTTAAATTACGTGCTGGAATGCCAATCGGCATCAAAACTACACTGCGAGGCGAACGGATGTATGAGTTTGTTGATAGGCTTGTTAGCATCGTGCTACCTCGTATTCGAGATTTTAACGGTGTTTCCCCAAATGGATTTGATGGTAGAGGGAATTATACACTTGGGATTAGAGAGCAGATAGTCTTTCCAGAAATAAACTATGATTCAATTGATAAAATTCGTGGTTTAAATATTACATTTGTGACCACGGCCAAAACTGATGAAGAGGGCATGGCACTTTTATCCGCCTTAGGAATGCCCTTTGCAACAAATAAATAAGTAAGAGGTGCAATGGCTAAAAAATCTTTAATGGTTAAGGCAAAAAGAGAACCTAAATTCAAAGTTCAAGCATATAATAGATGTGAGATATGTGGACGTCCGCGCGGATATCTGCGCGATTTTGGAATCTGTAGGCTCTGTTTTAGAAAACTTGCTCGCGAAGGAAAGATACCCGGTATAAAGAAAGCAAGCTGGTAATTTTGGAGGATTTATGTCACGAACAGACCCGATAGCTGATATGTTAACTATGATTCGTAATGCTTTGCAGGCCAAAAAACAAAATGTTGTTTTCGAATACTCAAATATGAGAAAAAATATTGCTGATATCCTAAAACAAGAGAACTTTATTAATGAGTATCAAATAATCAGCGGCAGTGATAAAGGGTATAGTAAATTTGATCAGATTGAGATTTCTCTTAGATATGACAAAAAGGGAGAGCCTGTCATCAAAGGACTTGAGCGCGTGAGTACACCTGGTAAACGAGTCTATATAAATTCAAGAAATATTCCAGTCGTGTAT
>JBNGDW010000049.1:3953-9315 GCA_049975325.1 Cloacimonadia bacterium
GTGTATAATCATCTGGGTGTGGCGATCATTTCCACAAATATAGGTATTATTACTGATAGAATGGCTCGAAAAGAAAAAGTTGGAGGAGAATATCTCTGTAAGATATGGTAGAGAGCATTTTTAAGAAGAGGTTAGTATGTCACGAGTAGGTAAAGCACCGATAAATATTCCAGAAAATGTAACTGTAGATATAAAAGGCAAAAATGTAACTGTAAGTGGACCCAAGGGTACACTTACTCATAGGTTAAATGAAGGAATTTCTGTAAAGATAGAAGATAAGCAAATTATTGTTGGCAGGGTTTCTGACCAGAAGGAATATAAATCCATGCATGGCCTTAATAGAGCTTTACTATACAATATCGTAAAGGGAGTCTCTGAAGGATATATGAAAAGGTTAATGATTGTAGGTACTGGATACAGGGCAGAAGTAAAGGGAAGATGGCTAATATTAGGGCTTGGCTTTTCACATGATGTGTATTTTGAAATTCCAGAAGGTATTGAAATATTAGTGGAACGAATTGGAAGAGCTGATGCAAGTGCGGTGCCGGAGCTCCAAAGTATTATTGATGTAAAAGGTATTGATAAGGAACTTGTTGGCAATGTTGCAGCTACTATCCGCAAGATAAGGCCACCGGAACCTTATAAGTCAAAGGGCATCCGGTATGCCGATGAGCATATACGAAGGAAAGCTGGAAAGATTGCTGGCGGTACAGGAGCATAAAATGAGAAAGAGCAAAACCAGTAGAAAAAGATTACAGCGAATAAGAAGGAAATTTTCTATACGGAAAAAAATAGTAGGAACACCCGAAGTTCCAAGGGCCTCTGTATATCGAAGTCTTAAGCATATATACATCCAGGCAATAGATGACGATAATGGACATACGATGGTCTCTGCTTCGACACTTCAACCTGAATTTCTCTCTACCAAGAAAGAAAAAATGAAAAAGACAGAACAAGCATTTTTGGTTGGTGAAATTTTCGCAAAGAAGTGTAAAGAAAAAAAGATTGATAGGATAAAATTTGACCGGAATGGTTTCAGTTATCATGGTAGAATAAAAGCCCTGGCAGACGGTGCGCGTAAGGGTGGATTGAAATTTTAGGAGTGGTTTATGGAAAATAATCAATTAAATGAAGAAAAAGAGTTTGTCGCTGAAGAGATTGTTGCTACAAATCGTGTATCTAAGGCTGTGAAGGGCGGACGGCATATTAGCTTTAGCGCCATTGTGGTAATTGGTGACAAGAAGGGAAGAGTCGGAGTTGGAACAGGAAAAGCGAATGAGGTTGCTATCGCTATCAACAAGGCAAAGGAAGATGCTCGCAAAAATGTTTTTTCTGTACCGATACGGCGAGGCACTATTCCACATGAGATACTTGGAAAATTTGGTGGAAGTAAAGTTTTGATGAAACCTGCCGCAGAAGGTACAGGAGTAATTGCCGGTGGTCCTGTTCGTGTTATTTTACAAGCTGCTGGGATTGAAAATATACTTGCAAAGTCATTAGGATCCAATACAAAGCATAATCTGGTTAATGCAACGATAACTTGCTTGAAATCGCTCCGCTCTCATGAAGAAGTGGCACTACTCAGGAAAAAATCAATTACAGAATTGTTGCAATAGAAGATTGAAGTAGATAATGGCAAAAAAGAAAAAACTGAGAATTACCCAAATAAGAAGTACTATAGGACAGAATGAGGTTAAGATCAAAATTATGCAGGCATTAGGGCTGCATAAACCTCATCATACAGTCATAAAAGATGATACACCCTCAATTCGAGGAATGATAAAAAGTGTAAATCATTTGGTAAAAGTAGAAGAAATAACGGCAGGGAAACGATGAGGCTTAATGAAATACAACCTCCAAAAGGTATGAGACATAAGAAAAAAAGATTAGGTAAGGGTAGTGGTAGCGGATATGGGAAAACTGCTGGTAGAGGTCACAAAGGACAGAAAAGCAGAAGTGGTGGAAATGTTCCTGTATGGTTTGAAGGTGGACAGATGCCTATACAGCGACGCCTACCTCGAAAGGGCTTCAAAAATTTTTCTAAAAAGTCCTTTCGCATTGTTACTCTTAATCATTTGGCAAGGCTTGAGGAAGAAGAAATTGATATCTCTCTGATGGAAAAGTATGGATTAATTGCTTCAGGAAAAACACATAAAAATCCAGTTAAAGTACTTGCGAATACAGATACTAAGTTTGAGCAAAAGAAGATTGTGAAGGCTAACCAATTCAGTAAAAAAGCTAAAGAATTGATTGAGAAATTTGGTGGGAAAGCAGAGGTAGTATAGTGTTTCAGCCATTACAAAATGTCTTTAGAATTCCTGAGTTAAAAAGAAAGGTGCTCTATACAATTGGTCTTCTTATTATCTACCGGCTGGGGAGTCATATCCCGGTACCTGGCGTTAACACAGTTGCTTTGGGTGAGTTTTTTGCTCAGCAATCAGACACACTGTTTGGAATGTATGACCTCTTTGTCGGTGGGAATCTAAGTAATGCTACTATATTTGCCCTTGGCATAATGCCATATATTACTGCTTCAATTGTGATGCAATTGTTAGGAGCAGTAATCCCGGCCCTGGAACGATTGCGGCGCCAAGGAGCAGAAGGCCAGAAAAAAATCATACAATATACCAGATACCTTACAGTTACTCTTGGTACCTTTAATGCAATTGGTATCACTGTATTTTTACAAAATCTTACAACGCAATCCGGTGTTCCTATAGTTCCTAATCCTGGCTTTATGTTTACCCTTACCACGATAATTACATTGGTGACTGGTACGATATTTATTATGTGGCTTGGAGAAAATATTACAGAAAAGGGTATAGGTAATGGTATTTCGCTCATAATCTTTATCGGAATCATTGCGCGATATCCTAATGGGTTTTTGCAGATGTTTCGTATGGTCTCTGCCGGCACAATGAGTCTTTTGTTGTGTATCACTGTGGTTGCTATTATGCTTCTTGTCACAGCAGCTGTAATTTTTATTACAGAAGCAACTCGAAAAATACCTGTTCACTATGCAAAGCGAGTTATAGGCAGGAAAATATATGGGGGACAAAGCACTCATATCCCCTTGAGGATGAATACAGCCGGAGTTATTCCTATCATTTTTGCCCAGGCCGTTCTTATGTTTCCTCAAACGATTACAACTTTTTTCCGTGAAAATGAATTTATGTATTCTATTACAGAAGCCCTTTCTCCCGGTGCCTGGCTTCATACAGTACTTTATGTTCTCTTGATTATATTCTTTGCCTACTTTTATACTTCTGTCGTAATGAACCCAACTGAAATGGCTGAAAATATAAAAAAGTACGGTGGTTTTATACCAGGGAAAAAACCAGGGGGAAAAACCGCAGAGTACATAAATAGTATAATTACGAGAATTACACTCCCAGGGGCGATTTTCTTTGCGTTTATTGCTGTTTTGCCTACGTTTTTAATGCAATACGCAAGAGTACCTTTCTATTTTGGTGGGACAGGGCTTATTATCATAGTCGGTGTGGCTCTTGATACACTTCAACAGATTGAATCACGGCTTGTTATGCATCATTATGATGGATTTATGAAGAAAGGAAAATTGCGAGGGCGTCGTAGATGAGTGGGTTTGGGAAAAAGTTGAATATCGTTCTTCTGGGTCCACCAGGGGCAGGCAAAGGAACTCAAGCAAAATCGCTTGCACATAAATATCAACTTCTCCATATCTCTACCGGTGATATACTGCGAGAGGCTGTAAGACAAAATACAAAATTGGGGAGACAGGCTCAATCCTTTATCAGAAAAGGTGAATTGGTACCAGATGAAGTTGTTTTTAATCTTGTTAAAGAGCATCTAACTCATAGAAACTGTGAAAATGGAGCGATTTTTGACGGATTCCCTAGAAATATTAATCAGGCAAAAATGTTGCAAAATTTAGAATATATTAAACAGTCTGATTGTTTTATCGTTTTATTGATAGATATACCTGAGCAAGAAGCAATAAGAAGACTTTCTAATAGAAGATATTGCCCAAAATGCAAAAGTATTTATAATTTACTTGATAAGATGCCTCAAAAACATGTAGGTGACAGTTACCTTTGTGATAAATGTGGTGAAAGACTGGTTATACGGGATGACGATAAACCGGAAACCATTAAACATAGATTACATATATATCATAAGGAAATAGAACCAATGATAGATTTTTATAAAGATTTATCTCTGCTTTATACTATACATGGAATACGAGGTAAAGAAGCAGTGTTCAATGAATTAGTTAATACTGTGGATGAAATAATTGCGAAAGATGGCAAAAATGGTAGAAATAAAAAGTAAAACTGAACTTGATAAAATGAGAGAAAGTTGCAGGATTGTGGCGGTTGTATTAGACTCCCTAAGAGAACTAATAGCGCCAGGTATAAGTACATGGGAGTTGAACGAAAAAGCAGAGGAGGTCATCTCAGGCTATGGAGCTGTGGCAGTATTTAAAAATTATCGCATGAACGGATTAGAGCCTTATCCATTTTCAATATGCGCTTCAATAAATGATGAAATTGTTCATGGCTATTCCTCTAAAGAAAAAGTCTTGCAAGAAGGTGATATTATTGGTATCGATGTGGGCGTAAAGAAAGATGGATTTCATGGAGATGGGGCGAGAACCTATGCTGTCGGCAGGATAGATGGAGAAACTCAAAGACTTATGAAAGTCACCGAGTTAGCATTAACGCGTGCCATTGAACAATGTTACCCCGGGAACAGAGTTGGTGATATCTCTTTTGTGATTGAAAAAACAGCCCGGGAAAATAACCTCTTTGTGGCAGAAGGATTAACAGGACATGGGGTTGGGCGCAAATTACATGAGGAACCTATCATCCCTAACACTGGGAAAAGAGGTAGGGGTCCAAGATTAATGCCTGGTATGACTATTGCCATTGAACCCATGTTTAATCTCGGCACATCAGAGGTAATAGAAGATGGATGGGTTTTCCGCACTGCGGACGGCTCAAACTCTGCTCATTTCGAGAATACGGTCCTTATTACTGAGAATGAGCCAGAAATCTTAACGAAAAAGGCATAAATGAGTCCAAAATCTGGTGTGATCGAAGTTGATGGCATTGTAAAAGAAGCATTACAAGGTACAAAGTTTATCGTTGAATTAGAAAATGGCCACACAGTCCTGGCTCATATATCTGGGAAAATGAGAATGCATTATATTAGAATCCTGGAGGGTGATAAGGTTAAACTTGAGCTCTCCCCTTATGATCTGACAAAAGGTCGGATCGTGTATAGATATAAATAAGAACGAGGATATTATGAAAGTAAAAGCATCAATCAAAAAACTGTGTAAAGATTGTAAGATTGTAAAACGAAAAGGTGTCTTGTATGT
>JBNGDW010000049.1:9325-12082 GCA_049975325.1 Cloacimonadia bacterium
CAAGAATAGCAGGTGTAGATATACCTAGCGATAAAAGGGTAGAAATAGCACTTACCTATATTTATGGCATAGGTAGGAGTCTGGCAAAAGAAATCTTAGAAAAGACAAAGATTGATAAAGATAGAAGAGTTAAGGATCTGAATGATAAAGAGCTTGCACTCCTACAGGAAATTATTAGGAATGATTATACTATCGAGGGAGACCTTCGTAAGACAGTCTCTGCGGATATTAAGCGCCTTATGGAAATTGGTTGTTATAGAGGTTTACGTCATCGCATAGGGCTTCCATGTAGAGGCCAGAAGACTCACTGTAATGCAAGAAGCTGGAAGGGTCCCAGGGCTGGTAGGATTACAAAAAAGAAATAGTTTGAATACGAGGAAATAATGACACCAATGAAACAAAGACGAGGTCGAGCCACCCAGCGGAGAAAAGTTCGTTTACAGGAATCAGAAGGCATAGCATACATTTATGCCACTTTCAATAATACAATAATTACTATTACGGATAAAAAAGGCAACGTGCTGGCATGGTCAAGCTGTGGTAAGATCGGGTATAAAGGTTCAAAAAAGAGCACATCCTATGCTGCCCAGCAAGCCGCGATTGATGCTGCCGAGATTGCCTCAGGGATGGGATTGAGCGATGTGCATGTTAGAGTAAATGGACCTGGGACAGGTAGAGATTCTGCTATTCGTGCTCTTGCAGCCAAAGGGTTGCGGATACTTTCTCTTAAAGATATTACACCTATCCCTCATAATGGATGCAGGCCACCAAAAGGAAGAAGGATTTAAGAGGTAAGAAATATGGCACGATATTTAGGTTCACAATGTAAATTATGCCGGCGTGAGGGTGTAAAATTGTTTCTTAAAGGGGACAGATGTTATTCTGAGAAATGTGCATTAGAAAGACGGCACAAGACACCCGGGGAGCTTCCCCAGAGATTTCGGCGGAAGATGAGTGATTATGCTTTACATTTGCGAGAAAAGCAACATGCCCGGCGGATGTACGGTGTACTAGAACGTCAATTTAAAGTTTACTTCGACCGCGCCTCAAAAATGAGCGGAGTAACCGGCGACAATCTCCTGCGCCTCCTGGAAACCAGATTGGATAATGTAGTATATCGGATGGGTTTTGCTCCATCTCGGGCTTCTGCAAGACAACTTGTGAATCACGGACATATACTTGTTGACGGCAAAAAAATTGATATCGCATCATATAATGTGCAGAAGGGACAAACCATCGAAATACACCCTAAAAGCCGCCAGATACCAATCGTGCAAGAAACAATCAGTGCCCACAAATCACTTGACCAATTTTCTTGGCTTGAAGTAAATGCTCAAGAATTTAAAGGCTATGTAAAAGATCTACCATCCGCCGAGCAATTACCTCAAGAAATTGATGCGCGATTAATCGTGGAATTCTATTCTAAATAAAAAGGGATTTTAAAGACAGATAAAAGTTTGGAGCTAATATGCAAGAGTTAGAACCTATTAGATTTCCCCAAAATATAGAAAAAGAAGAGAAAACATATTCTCAGACTTATGGGAAATTTATCATTGCTCCTATAGAGCCTGGTTTTGGTACAACTATTGGTAATTCCTTACGCAGAGTCTTACTCTCAGCAGTTCAAGGTGGGGCTGTCAGATATGTACAGGTAAAGGGGTTGCTACACCAGTATACCCCCATCCCCGGGGCAAGAGAAGATTTTGTAGAATTAATTCTTAATCTAAAAAATCTTGTAATTGAAATTAGTTCTACAAAAGAAGAAGAATTAGAATTGGATGTAGAAGGACCCGGTAAAGTTACAGCCGGACAGATCAAATGTCCTCCAAATGTTGAAATAATCAATAAAGACTTGCATCTTCTTGAACTTGTAGATAATGGAGAATTCCATATGAATCTCTGGGTTGGGAATGGAAGAGGCTATGTGCGTGAGGATGAACACCCACTTGATAATAGACCGGCGGGCGTTATCCCAATCGATTCTATTTATTCTCCTGTCAAAAAAGTTAACTTTACCGTTGACAAGGAAAGAGTAGAAGAAAAACTAACTTATGAGAAGCTAACTATTGAAATATGGACTAATGGAAGTATTACTCCTGAATATGCACTCAATCTTGCGGCAAAAATTCTAAAAGATTATTTCCAATCAATTATGAGATTTAAGGAAGAGCCTAGTTATATTGAGCGTAAGAAGATTGATCCTGCCTTGCGTAATCTCCAGCGACTTATGAATATGAAGATTACGGAATTAGAGGTAAGCGTCCGCTGTGCCAACTGTTTACATGCGGCAAAAATTGAGTATGTGAAAGAACTGGTTACAAAAACCGAAGCAGAACTTTTGCGGTTACGCAATTTCGGGAAAAAATCCTTAGAAGAAGTAGAGACCATTTTGGACAGATATGGATTACATCTTGGAATGGATACCAAAGAGATTGAAAAAACTTTGAAAGAAATAGAAAGTATTGAAGGGAAAGATGAGACATAGAAAAAGGAATTCAGCCAGAAGTTTTGGCAGAGAAAGAAGCCAGCGAGCAGCCCTGCTAACGAGTCTTGTAAAAAGCCTGGTAGAACACAATAGAATAGAAACAACAGCTGCAAAAGCAAAAGAAGTGAGAAAGCTCGCTGATAAGTTGGTGACTTGGGGTAAGAATGGTACCATCCATGATCGCCGCATGGCATTTAAGATCTTGCAAAACAGGGCGCTTGTAAAAAAGCTGTTTGATGAGATTGCAGTGAGATATCAGGATAGGGGAAGTG
>JBNGDW010000050.1:0-12020 GCA_049975325.1 Cloacimonadia bacterium
CTCTGAAACAGATTTCTCTTCAATGATTTTGCCAGTTAAATCTCCAGTATCAGTCTTTTCTCCTAGTCTTATTTTTGCATAATATTCTTTTTCTAAACCAGTAAATTCAGAAATGTATTTAGTGGCTTCTCGTCCCACAAAAACCAGTAGAACACCAGTTGCAAATGGATCAAGTGTGCCAGCATGACCAACTTTCTTTACTTCTGTGAGATAACGAATTTTTCTAATTACATCAAACGATGTAATACCAGCTGGTTTATCAATGTTCAGGAGACCGTACATTCAATAAATCCTAAATATTTCAAGAGCAGAATTTCAAATTAAAGTTTTGCACCGACAACCTTTACTTCTTATCCGCCCTTATTAATCAATTCAAACAATTTATTTTTCAACATTTCCAATTCCATTTTTGTTTCAAATCCTGCCGCAAGTTTGTGTCCTCCTCCCCCAAATCCTTCCGCAATTTTTTCCACATCGAGGCTTAAAGATCTTAGTGAAACTCGAAAGTAATTTGTATCGGCTTGGCGAATATAGATAACAACCTCTCTTTCCGAGGTTGGCTTAACCTCATTGGAAAAGTCCTCTGTCAATTCCATACCTGTCTCACATTCTTCTAACATCTCTCTGGTTGTACTGTATAAAGCAATTTTCATTTTATTTTCTAACTCGTATAATTCAAGTGTCGATAGGGTCATCCCTAAGAGTTTCAGGGCTTTTGTGCTTTTCTTATCAAATATATTTAGATAGCAAAGGTTATTATCTACTCCCAATGCAAGCAGGTCACTGGCAACTGCAAATGTCTTTACAGACACATTTTTATTGGAAAAATTGTTTGTGTCGTAAATTAGTCCTGAATAGAGGCAAGTAGCAATTTTTTCTTTCGCGTGAGAAGAAAAGTCTAAGATATCCTCCTTTAATAATAAATAAAGAATCTCGCAAACAGAGGAAGCAGAAGTATCAATATAGGAAACTGCCTTAATCGTGTCTTTGGTTACTTGATGGTGGTCAATACAAACTATCTGTTTATAGTGTTCGAAAACCTCTTGCATCTTCTTTCCCACCCTTTTTTTTTCATTATAATCAAGCATAAAAAGGATATAATGGGAAGGTAAGGAGGCTTGAAAACCGTTATGAGGAATTTCCACCTTAGACGATAAAGCAAGAAAATCGTATTTTGACGAAGGTGGATCCTGATTTAGGATTCTAACATCTTTCCCCAGTTTTTTTAGGAATAAATACAAGGCAAATTCAGCACCAATAGCATCGCCATCAGAATGGGCATGCACAGTTATTACAAAGCTTTTATTATCAGCAATGATATCCTTTAACTGTGCCTTAAAAGAATCAGTACCCTCGTTCTTTTTTATCCTCATCTATAAGTGACTCAATCTCTGTAGCATTATGTTCTAGGGTATCATAGACAAAATTTATTTCAGGCGTATGTCTAAGGTTAAGTTTCTGAGCTAAACGTTTTTTAATAAAAGGCTTGGCATGTTCGAGTCCTATAAGCATTGATTTTTTATTTTTTGGGTTCATGATAGACACATAAACATTTGCTTGGTGTAAATCAGGGCTTACTTTCACTCTCTCGGTTGTTATCATTGTTGAGGTGACTCGTTTATCTCGCACCTCGAAACGGATAATTTCAGTGATAGCCCGTTTCAGCAATTCATCAAGCCTTTTCTGTCGAAGTTTAATCATATCCGATAAATTCTAGACAAAATCCTGAATATGAAGTATTTCAATATCCGGATAGTTATTTTCAATGAATCGCATTACTGCATCAAGCTGTTTTTGGAGGTATTTTCCTTCATTAGCCACTATAGCAATCCCTAAGCCCGCTCTCTGCCACTGATCCAGATAACTAATCTCTGCTATAGATACATTAAATTTATCTTTCACTCTTTTTGATATTCCCTTGATGATGTTACGCTTACTTTTAAGCGAATTGGTTGTGGGAAGATATATATCAAGTATCACTGATTTTACTACCATAATTATTTTACATTTTCGAGTTTTCTTTTTTCTTCTACTACCTTATATGCCTCAATGATATCACCCTGCTTGATATCATTAAAGTTTTCGATTGAAATACCACATTCCTGTCCAGCGATTACTTCTTTGACATTATTCTGGAAGTGTTTTAATGAGGCAATCTTCCCTTCGTAAATCTTAATATTATCGTGATAAATTTTTACCAGGGCATCTTTAGGTATTTTCCCTTCTTCAACCACGCATCCGGCAACAGTCCCAACTTTTGCAAACTTAAAGATTTCTTTAACCCTTGCCGTGCCGATGAGTTCTTCATGAGTAATTGGTTTAAGCATACCTTCAAGGGCTTTTTCCACATCCTCAATAGCTTCGAAAATTATATTGTAGAGCCGAATTTCTACTTTTTGCCTTTCTGCAGCTTTTCTTGCTTCCGCATTTGGTCTTACCTGAAATCCGAGAATAATCGCATTAGAAGCAGCGGCAAGGTCAACATCTGCCTCAACTATACCGCCAACGCCTCTGTGGACAATATTTACCGTAACTTCACTCGTACCCAGCCGTTCCAGTGCATCACACATTGCTTCAACCGAACCGTCAGTATCAGCCTTTACTATCATATTAAGAGTATTTATCTGCTTTTGTTGAATCTTCTCATAAAGGTTGTCTAAAGAAACTCCCTTGCCAGTATAGAGTTGTCTTTCTCTAATAATATGTTGACGTTTGGAGCTAATCTCTTTTGCCAATCTTTCATTATCAACACCATTTAGAGTATCACCGGCTTGAGGCACCCCATTTAATCCGAGAATCTGGACAACTCCGGAGGGAAAACAGGTTTCAACTGGGTTCTGTCTTTCGTCGAGCATCTGACGAACTCTCCCATAGTAAGCCCCACATACGACAATATCACCTTGTTTTAATATACCATTTTTCAATAAAACTGTAGCAACAGGCCCTCTGCCTTTATCTAGTTTTGCTTCCACTACTACGCCTTCTGCCTTCCCTGAATATCTTACATTAAGCTTCTCAAATTCTGCTAAAAGGAGTATCGTCTCCAAGAGATCGGGTATTCCTTCGCCTGTCTTGGCAGAACATTCCACATATTCGATATCTCCACCCCAGCCTTGCAAGCGGACATTGTGTTCAGCTAGCTGAGCTTTAACTTTTGAAGGGTTTGCATTAGGTAAATCAATTTTGTTGATAGCAACGATAATTGGTTTCCCGGCTGCCTTAGCATGATCGATTGCCTCGACTGTCTGAGGCATAACTCCATCATCAGCCGCTACGACGATTATAACAATATCAGTAATATCTGCTCCTCGTGCCCGCATAGCAGTAAAAGCCTCATGACCAGGAGTATCGATGAATGTAATCTTTTTCTCATTATATGAAACCTGGTAGGCTCCTATATGCTGAGTAATACCACCAGCCTCTCCAGCGATGACATTTGTTTTACGAATGTGGTCAAGAATAGAAGTTTTCCCATGATCTACATGCCCTAAAACTGCTACTATAGGCGGACGGGGTTTCTCCTCAAGCTTTTCCTCTTCTTTTTCCACCCCCTTACTTAAAATATCACTACCATATTGATCTGCAAATTCAACTTCGAAATTAAACTCATCGCATATCATAATAAGGGAATCCTTATCGAGACGCTGGTTAATAGTAACCATTTTACCAAGTTCCATAAACTTAGCAATTATTTCTATAGGAGACCTATCCATTAACTTAGCCAGTTCGTCTACTGAGGTAAATTCAGTTACTACAACTTTCTTGGGTTCCTCTTGTTGTTTAGGTTTCTCTTTTCTGTATCTTTTTTCTTTGGAATCCTTAGAGAGAGTTGCCTTAATATTACCTTTTATTTGCTGCTGGTCAAAAAACTTTTTTTCTTTCTCTTCTTGTAGCCTTGCTTTTCTATTCTTATATTTTTCTTTTGCTGGCTTCTTTTTCTTGGGCTCAGGCTTGATTTCTTGTGGCTTTGCTTTTTCTTCTTCTATCTGAGGCTCTTTTCTGGACTTTAAAGGCTTAGGTTTAGATGCCACTTTAGTAGATTTTTTCTCCTGAGCCGGGGTTGGTGTGGGTTTAGATTCAGGTTTAGCTTTATATCCTGGTTTAGGTTCATGTTTAGGGAAACGTCTTCTTTCTTGCTCCTGTTCTTGAAGACGCTTTTTCCTCACCTCTTCCTGATACTCTTTTCTCTCCTTTTGCCTTTGCTGGGCTACCGCACGCTGTTCTGAAAAAATCTTTTTTACTTTCTCAACTGCCTCATCATCAACATAACTCATATGCCCACTTAGCTCCACCTTCAAATCGCGAAGGATAGAAATAAGTGCCTGAGGAGAGATTTTTAATTCTCGGGCTAACTCATATACTCTTTTTTGTGCCATTATACCTCTGTTAAATATAAAAACAAGGAGATGCTTCGCCTCCAAATCGGCGAATACCTTCTGCAAAATGCAAGTTATTAATTGAAACAATAACTAATTTAGGACGAGAAAATATTTCAGCCAATTCTTTTTCATTAAAAAAACTAACTATTTGGATACCCTTCTCCTTCCAAATTTTTTCTTCTTTCTGTATAAAACTATTATCTCGGGTGCCGATAAATATTATCTTTGCCTCACCTTGCCTTATGCTTCTTTCCACGGCAGTTCTTCCAAGTGAAACTTTTCCAGCTTTATAGGCTAATCGCATAAGATTTACTATCTTTTTCTTTTTTCCATCCATTTCTCAAGTTTATCCAAGCAAGCCGAACAACAGTAATAGCCTCTAGCTTGAGATGTTTGGCTTGCATCCATTATGATTTTGCCCTCTTTAATAATAAATCTATTAAGTCTATTCTTTGCAAACTTTTTCTTGCAAACCACGCAGCTACGTATCGGAATATGCGCTTTCTTGCTTGCTTTATCGGGCATTAGAAATTCTTTGCTGATTCCTTAAGCTTTAGCGCTGTTTTCTCCCCAATGCCCTCAATATTACAAAGTTCCTCCACAGATGCCAGGTGAATATCCTGTACAGATGTATATCCTGCCTCGTAAAGGATTTTCCCAATCTTACTGGTTGCCCCCTCAAGTTCATATATAGAACTTGTAATGCGGCGTTCTTCGGCTGCCCTTTCTTCATATTCTTCCTCTAATAAGATATCCAATTTATAGTTGGAGAGTTTTGCTGCAAGCTTAACATTCTTGCCATTTTTACCAATAGCAATATTCTTATCTTTCTCACTATTTACTATAACCTGAGCAAATTTACCTTTTTCAGCTAAGTAGACACGTTTTACAAGCTCTTGCCCTATACTATTTTTAATCAGCTGCTCTGGATTTTCACTCCACTCCACCACATCTACCTGTTCACCGTGCAATTCATCTTTAATTGCTTCGATACGTCTGCCCTTAGGTCCGATGCAACTTCCATACGCATCAATCTTGGGATTTGTCGCCTGGACAGCCACTTTGGTACGATATCCAGGTTCGCGCACAATCTTTTTTACTATTACACCACCATCCATTATTTCCGGGATTTCATTTTCCATCAACCTTCTAATAAATTCTGGTCGCTGACGAGAAAGAATCACTGTCACTTTATTTTTTTGATTTCGAGTATCAAGAATATATGCTTTTATATAATCACCAACTTTATAAAACTCAGTCTCTACCTGTTCATCCGTTGGAAGCAAAGCTTCTGTAAAACCGATGTCAACAATATATCCATTATATTCAACCTTTTTCACTATTCCGGTCACAATCTGACCCTTTTGCTTCTCATAGTCAACCATCAACTGCTGAGTTTCTATTTCACGCGATCTGCTCATAATAACCTGACGGGCAGCAAGGATTGTTTTCCTGCCAAAATCACTAATCGGTATCTCGATCGTAACATAATCTCCTACTTCTGCTGTAGGATCTATTTTTCTTGCCTCATCCAAACTTATCTCGGCAAACTTCTTTTTTACCTCGTCTACAACCCGGGCTGATATTTTGGCATATACTTTATTTTCCTCAAAATTTATTACAACCGAGACATTATTATCTGGCCTTAGCCTCTTCATAATAATAGATTCAAGGCTTTCTTGAATAATTTTTACAATAACATCTCGATCAATTTGTTTAAGCGCTACGAACTCATTGATAATTGCGATTATATTAAAAGGCATCTTCAATTTCCCTTTCTCTTTGTATGACTTTGATTCTCATCAGGCCATACAAATCTGGTACGAGCTTTTTTGATCTGCTTATAAAATATTTTCTCAGATTCTTTCTGTTGAGTCGCTTTTACTTCAATAAAATCCTCGCTACTCCCAATAAGCTTACCTGTGAGCTTTCTATTCTCATTATCTTTATCCTGATATTGTATTTCTACCCTCTCACCCACAGCGGTGAGAAAATGTTTTGGCTGCCTTAGTTCTCGCTCCAATCCAGGAGAAGAAACCTCAAGAATATAACTGGATCTAAAGATGTCTTCCATATCAAGCTCATCACCAAGAGCTTCGCTTACGCGGGCACAATCATCAATCGTAACTCCTTCTGGAGTATATATATACACTGCCAGGGTTTGCGAGCCCGGATTTCCTCTTATCTGCCAGTCATACAAATCAACTTCAGCAGATTGACATACCCGTAATATTATATCTTCTAGTAACTTTTCGTCTCTTACACGCATTTTTAGTATCCAAAACATCAGCCATTATAAAAAATCTGGAGTTTTTCCCAGATTTCGTGATTTTCTTATTTTATGTAATTCCTTGTCAAATATTATAAGGCATATATATGTAAAGTAAACTAAAATTGATGGAGACAACGCAAGATGCTTTAATTCCCTTCAGGTGGAAATTCCTTTTACAAAATAAACAGAAACTATGTCTGGACTCACGCATTTCTTGCGCTCTGTTCTGGACAGTGTATTATAGAATGGTAATAAAAACTTGACTATATAAATCAGTAAATCATTTTTATTACACAGGTCAGATACAAAATCTGTTCCGGCATAAAAATTTAAGGCTACAGTCCGCCAGCTGGCGGATAAATAGAAATTACAAAAGGCAAAATGGAATATCTGGTAAAAGGTTATACTGATTTTATGCGGGCAAGAAATATGTCTTCGCATACTATCACTGCCTATAAAAAAGATATAGAGCAATTTTTGGATTATATAAAGAAATTTTTTCAGAATGAACAAATAAATCCTGGTAAAATAAACAAAATTATGTTGCGGGATTTTCTCCAGATGCTCAGCGAAAAAGGAGACTCCAACCGTACACTTGCCAGAAAGGTAATATCTATAAAAGGCTTTTTTAAGTTTCTCCACGATAAAGGAATAATTACAACAAACCCGGTGGCAAACGCTAAAATACCAAAATATGAATCCGCCAGCTGGCGGACCACCTCTTTTCTTACTGAAAGCGAAATGGAATTTGTACTTAACATACCAGATAATGATACTCTACTTGGGATCAGAAACAAAGCAATTATGGAGACACTTTACAGTAGCGGGCTACGCATAGACGAGCTGGCAGGATTAAGATGCTTTGATGTTATGCTTTCCCAGCAACTTATCAAAGTAACCGGCAAAAGACGAAAGATGCGTCTCGTCCCCTTAGGAAGCTATGCCCAAAAAGCGCTAAAAAATTATCTCAAGGTAAGAGATAACCTCTTGCAAGGAAAACAAACAGAATATTTGTTCATATCAAAAAATGGTAATCCTCTCTCTGCTGATGAACTGCGTTACATCGTCGATAAATACCTTAAAACAATAGAAAAATCAAAACGATATAGTCCGCACTCCATCCGCCACTCTTTTGCTACACATCTATTAGATCATGGTGCGGACCTCCGTACAATACAAGAACTTTTGGGACATTCCAGTTTAACCTCTACAGAAGTTTATACTCATACATCTATAAAAAAACTTAAGGAAATATACGAGCGCACCCATCCGCATCAAAATAAGTTAAGTAATCGTAAATGAGTTAGGTAATATACAATTTAAAGGAACGAACCTGGAACTTACGGGGGCACCGCGCTCCATAACTCAAAAATTGCCCAAAATGGAAACGAAAAAGCAAACTCAAAAATATTGACAACTACTTCCACCAAATATAATTTCTATAAAAATGGCACAAATAAATAACCAAAACCTTGTTATAGGGATAGCAGGTGGCACAGGTTCTGGCAAGACTACACTGGCTTCCAGGATTATCGAGGAGCTAAATAACTCCGATGTGATTGTGATCAAACAGGATGCATACTATAAATCCCATAATGACCTGCCTTTTTCAGAAAGAGAAAAGATAAATTTTGACCATCCCGATGCCTTTGATACCCCTTTGCTTATCAAGCAGATCAAGAGCTTGAAGTATAACAAGCTTGTAAAAATGCCAATCTACGACTTCAAAGCACATCTTAGAAAAAAAGAAACGATAACTGTACAGCCTCATAAGGTAATAATTCTGGAAGGTATACTTATTTTTGAAAATAAAACTCTAAGAAACTTGCTTGACATCAAAATATTTGTTGAAACAGATTCAGACATCCGCATTTTAAGACGAATCAGCCGTGATATTGAAGAGCGAGGACGTACATTTGAATCCGTCAGACAGCAATATCTTGCCACTGTTCGGCCTATGCATCTGGATTTCGTCGAACCCTCAAAAAAGTATGCAGATATTATCGTACCAGAGGGTGGCTTCAACACTATTGCCATCGATATGATTGTATCCAAAATAAAATCGATTCTTTTATAAATCAAAAAAATTAAACATAGAAAGAATGAGGAAGCTATGAAAAAAATAAGGCAAATAGGTATAATCACTTTACTTATACTTACTATGGCAACATTAGTGTTTGCAGAAACTACTATGACTGTTTATAATCAAAATTTCGCAACGGTGCGTGTCCCCCTTGTCCTCTCATTACAAAAAGGAATTAATCAATATTCTCTGGCTGATATCCCATCAGCAATAGAGCCCACCTCTGTTCATCTTACTCCAGGAAGAAAATCGGATAAAGTCATAATTACTATGCAAAACTTTGAATATGATCTTGCAAATACAAATAAGATTTTGAATAAATATTTGGACCAGAAGATCGAGGTTATTACAAAGAATAATGCTCTTCACTCAGGCATTCTTAAAGCATTCGATGCTACAAATATAATAATCCAGCAGGAAAATGCATCAGGAATAACAATGGTCAACCAAGAAGAAATCCAAAACATCAACCTTGAGCGGATGCCAGAAAATTTCTATACAAAACCCACGCTCAACTGGGAACTTTTATCTAACCGGGAGGGAAATTTTGATGTTAAATTGAGCTATATTACCCGTAATATCTCATGGAATGCACAATATGTGGGCGTGCTTTCTGAAGATGAGAAAATGCTTAATCTCGCTTCCTGGATTTCATTGGATAACCGATCAGGAAAAGCATATCAAGATGTCAATCTTAAACTAATGGCTGGTGAAGTGCATCTCGCCCCAGGATATAGACCTCCAGTCTATACCGAAGAAATGCGAATGGTATCGGATAAAGGCGGCGCTCCAGAAGTTGTTGAAGAGAGGTTCTTTGAATACCACCTCTATACTGTAAAAGAACGAACCCTCGATATAAATAATAATCAACAAAAACAACTTTCACTCTTCGACCCTACCGAGGTAAATGTAAAGAAAGTATACACATACAATTGCAACTCCGAAGGCGATGTAGATGTATCAATTAAATTTCAAAATACAAAAGAAAATGGACTTGGCATACCTCTTCCTGCAGGACGGGTGCGAATCTTTAAAAAATACTCAGAAACTGATGAGGAATTTATAGGAGAAGATACTATTGACCATATCCCAGAAGATGAAGAGGTTACACTTAAGGTCGGAACCGCCTTTGACATAAAGGCTGATTGTACCACTACCTTAAGCGAGCGTCCTACAAAGGATACAAGACGCGAAAGTTATAAGATTGAAATCCGTAACCGAAAGGATGAAGATATCAATGTAGAAGTACTGAAGTACTTGGGAAGAAACTGGGAAGTGGAACGAACTGACAAAGAATATGAAAAAAAAGACGCCTTTACTGTAAAGTTTGATGTATCAGTGCCTGCAAAGCAAACGACAGAATTCTCTTTCACTGTCCTTTATAAGTATTGATTTATTATTATCTTTCCCAAAGCCCGATGTATAACTCCTTAATAAAAATGCCCAAATTTGATTAAAAAGCTGTCTGTGATCACATATCTTAGAAGGCCGCTTCTCCTCCATCTGATAGCAGGACTTAATATAATTTTTGTTTTTCTGTATACTGGTCTATATGCAGAAGAACCATTAACCATAAATTCAATTGAGATTGTTGGAGACAGGTATTTTCCAGAAGATGAGATTCTTGATGCACTGAATATCAAAGAAGGAGATCTGTTTTCTTACGAGAAGCTGAATAATAATCTGCAAAATATTCTTGAATTGTACGCCCGTCATGGATTCTACCAAACAAAAATCGCGCCACCCAAAATTGTCCCTGACCAGGCTGAACATTCTGTAAATATTACAATTCAGATCCTTGAAAATCAAAAGCTCCTCACTGGCGAAATCCATTTTGATGCCAACAACTATTTTACCGATAAGCAACTTCAAAACCTCATCTCAACCAAACAAAAACAAACATTTTCAATAGAAAATCTCAATGCAGATCTCAAAACAATAGTATACGAATATGGAGAACGAGGATACCCGTTCTGTGAAGCGGCTATAGACAGCTTTGTTATCAAAGATAATACAATCGATATCTACCTGCGAATTGACGAACAGGATTTTGTTAGAATCTCCGAGATAGTATGTCAAGGTAATGAGGTAACAAAAGATCGCACGATTGAACTTATTACCAGTTTCGAGCCGAATGAAACATATAAGAATTCTCGGGTTGAATCCGCTAAACAAAGGCTATTACAAAAGCCTTATATAGAAAAGGCAGATATTCTTCCTCTGAATAGCAAGCAACTTCTTGTGACAATAGAAGAAAGTCAAATGAACCATATAGAAGGTCTGCTTGGATTTAATTCTGCTCAGGAGGGCTCTGCTTTCCGTGACAAACTCACCGGATATGTGGATTTCTCGTTTCTCAATATTTGGGGCACCGACCGTGAAATAGCTCTTAATTGGCAGCATCTGCAAAAGAATTCAACAAATTTTTTCTTCTCGTATAGAGAACCGTTTATTTTCGGCGAGCAAATCTCTGCCCGCCTCACCTTCCAAAGAGAAAATATCGATACAATATATGTGAATTCCAAACTCTCTTTTACTTCTCTTGTTAAAATGAGCACATACGATGAAATCGGGCTGAGTTTGTCCACTGAAAACAGTCTACTCGATGGTAATCGGACACGGATGCGCGGTGTGACTGGAGAATGGCAAAGAAACACTTTTGATTATTTTTACAACCCTCGTAATGGATATTACCTTAAGCTTTCCTATGGAATAGATTGGGAGAATAGAGAAAATTATATCCAGGAAATTATTTCTGATGCTAAACTGGCTATCGCTTTGAAAAATAGGAATGTTATATTTATGCAAGGAGCAACCAGTCTCCTCTATTCAGCATCTGATACTATTTCTACCTATAAGATGTACACCTTTGGTGGTTATAATAGTATACGCGGTTTTATTGACAATCAATTTCGGGCAGACAAATTTTGTGTGTTTAATATGGAATATAGATATTTATTAGCAAGAGAGTCTCGAGTATATCTGTTCTGTGACTATGGTTACAGTAAACCCTACGACCATCTTCTTGGTTTGGGCTTTGGTATTCGCCTTAAAACCAGAATCGGCATTATTAAAATTGATTATGGCATAGGGTATCAAGATGGGAAGTGGACGAACCCGCTTGACGGCACACTTCATTTCGGCTTTGAGACAGGACTATAAAAATGAACGACTCAATCTTATCATTTCAGATATCACCAATCGTTAAGCGCAATGGCTCAATGCAAAATGCAGAATGCAAACTGAAAAATGCAAAATAGAATAGATTTATCGGAACGGTTATTAG
>JBNGDW010000051.1:0-11979 GCA_049975325.1 Cloacimonadia bacterium
TAACGTTTTGCGGATAAAAGAAGTTGCCGAAGGCAATTTGGAGAAATCTCTGATTTCCCTTTTATCCGCTGTTATATGACCCGAAGGGCAAGGTTGCGAAGCAACCGCAGAGTCGTTGACGAAGGGCACCATAAATTTATGATTTCCACAAGCCATGAAGATTACAGTATTCTCTCGCCTCAATCGTTTCCGCTTCTATTTCAAAATCTGCTTCTGGTTTGTCACCTGGTTTTAAGAACTTTCTATAAGATTTTCCATCGGCGATTATCTCTATCCATTCAATGTAGTGTTTTTCTTCCATTGGATGTGACACAGAACCAATTTTTACTCTTACCCCAGTTTCAGTTTTCTCAATCACAGGAACATGCTTTTCTTTTCCAATATCTTCTGTTTTCTCTTTAAGCAATTCCATCGGCTGTCCACAGCAGACGAGTTGCCCTGCGCCAGTATGCAGAACCTCAACTATGTTGCCACAAACATTGCATTTGTAAATTTGTTTTTGAACAGTCATATTTTTTACCTCCTCAAATTTTTAATATTCCTCACATTTAATCTGATAGAAGCTTCTTTCGTGGTCGCAAGATGGGCATCTTTCGGGTGGTTGTTTTCCAAAATGAACATAACCACATTCGCGGCAAACCCACCAGACCTCTTTTTCTTTTTTGAATACTGTTCCTGCTTCTACTTCTTTCAAAAGTTTCTTATATCTTTCTTCATGATGCTCTTCCGCTTTGGCAATTGCTTTTAGCCTTTTGGCAATCTCAGGAAAACCTTCTTCTTCAGCAACATTAGCAAACTCTGGATACATTTTTGTGTATTCATAATTTTCTCCAGCAATTGCTGCTTTTAGATTATCAGCTGTTGTGCAAAGTATTGTTGGTGCTACCGCCTCAACCTTAATTTCGTCAAAGTTTTCATTGCTTTTCTTTTTCAATTCGTTAATTAACTTAAACAACCAACTTGCATGTTCCTTCTCGTTTTCTGCTGTAATAAGAAAAATCTCGGCTATTTGTTCAAACCCCTCTCTTCTAGCAATTTTGGAATAGAAAGTGTATCTATTCCTTGCCTGGCTTTCACCGATAAATGCTTTAGTTAGATTTTTGATTGTGTCTTTCATATTTTTTACCTCCTCAAATTTTTAATATTCCTCACATTTAATCTGATAGAAGCTTCTTTCGTGGTCGCAAGATGGGCATCTTTCGGGTGGTTGTTTTCCAAAATGAACATAACCACATTCGCGGCAAACCCACCAGACCTCTTTTTCTTTTTTGAATACTGTTCCTGCTTCTACTTCTTTCAAAAGTTTCTTATATCTTTCTTCATGATGCTCTTCCGCTTTGGCAATTGCTTTTAGCCTTTTGGCAATCTCAGGAAAACCTTCTTCTTCAGCAACATTAGCAAACTCTGGATACATTTTTGTGTATTCATAATTTTCTCCAGCAATTGCTGCTTTTAGATTATCAGCTGTTGTGCAAAGTATTGTTGGTGCTACCGCCTCAACCTTAATTTCGTCAAAGTTTTCATTGCTTTTCTTTTTCAATTCGTTAATTAACTTAAACAACCAACTTGCATGTTCCTTCTCGTTTTCTGCTGTAATAAGAAAAATCTCGGCTATTTGTTCAAACCCCTCTCTTCTAGCAATTTTGGAATAGAAAGTGTATCTATTCCTTGCCTGGCTTTCACCGATAAATGCTTTAGTTAGATTTTTGATTGTGTCTTTCATAGTTTTTACCTCCAATTATTGATTTATAGATTCGACCTTTTTAAATTTTATCATCTTGACGCCAGAAGTCAATGATTTCATATAACGTCGCGATTAAGAGAAGTTCGGTTTTGAGGCAACCCACAAAACCGAATTTGGGGAAATTTTCTGCAAGAAAATTTACCTCTTAATCGCTGTTATATTCTCCAAAGGACGAGGAATAGTCTGCAAGACGGTTTTTTGCGAAGCAAAAAAATTCCGAAGAGTTTTATTTTTGCCCCGTTTATTTTTTAGAATAAATTATGTATTCAACGATTAATGTAAACAACGGAAACAAAATACTCAAAACAATAGAAGTATCCTTTCCAATATTAGTTATTCCTAAAATGAAGAATAGAATTAATCCTAAGGTGATTGCTTGCAAGATTCCAAAAATGTAAAAGATGTTTTTATTTTGCATAATGTTAGATTAATTTGTTAGGTATATAAAACTTTTGTTAGGGGCAAAAATAAAATTGAATATAACGTAAAATAACCGAATTACTTCGTTTATACTCCCGAATCGGTATATTTTGCGAAGTAGTTCGTTTATGCACGACTCTAGGTGAAGCGCTATTGAATAGATTCATGTTGATATCTCCAATTTCTTGAAAAAAGAGCTTTGATTTCTTCTGAACTAAACCCTAATTCTGTCAACAAACATATTTCCAACAACATTCTCACTCTTTGGCTGAGACGATAGAGGTCTTCTCCACTGGCAGCATGTTCTTTTAGCTCCTTGTCATGATGTTTCATATCATTTCACCTTTGAAGGTTTTTTCAGAGGCGGGCGGAATGTCATATAACTTTAGTATCTTTCCAGATATTTATCTATCTCCCAATTTGTTACCTGGATATGATATTCTTCCCATTCTTTAGTTTTTATTTCTACATATTTTTCATAGGTATGTGAGCCTAATCCATTCTGGATGACTGGGTCAGATTTTAGATATTCTAATGCTTCCCACAAGGAATGTGGCAATGTATCAATATTTGATTTACGCAGCTGAGTTTCGTCAAAGTTGTAAATATCCTCTTCGATTGGTGCAGGGGGTTGAAGTTTTCTTTTAATCCCATCAAGTCCAGCTTTTAGCATAATAGCGAATGCTAAATAGAGATTACAGCTCGGGTCAGGCGATCGCAGTTCAATTCTTGTAGATTGTTCTTTTCCTTTTGAATATTGTGGTACTCGAATTAGGGCGGAGCGATTAATTCGTGCCCAGCTAATATATACAGGTGCTTCATAGCCTGATACAAGCCGCTTGTAGGAGTTTACAGTTGGCGACAATATGGCAGACATCGCCTTTATATGGTCGAGTTGACCAGCGATAAAATTGTATGCGATGGGCGACAGTTGATATTTATCATTAGGATTGTAAAAGGCATTTTTCTGTGAGGAGATATCAAATAGGCTTTGGTGCACATGCATTCCAGAGCCATTGACTCCCATCATAGGTTTTGGCATAAATGTTGCATGAAGATCGTAAGATTGAGCAATCGCTTTTAGCACGAAGCGCAAAGTAGTCCCATTATCTGCTGTCTTTAATGCATTATCATAGTGAAAGTCAATCTCATGCTGTCCATGCGCTACTTCATGGTGCGAGGTTTCTACCTCAATACCGAATTCAGCCAAGGCGAGCACCATATTTTCTCTAATCTTATACGCCTGGTCCATAGATAAATCAAAATAGCCAGCATTATCATGTGGTAAAGGAAGTAATTTCCCGTTTTCTTTTTTGAAAAGGAAAAATTCCATCTCAGGACCTATTTTATACTCAAATCCCATATCCTCTGCTTCTTTAATAATTTTTTTCAGAATATACCTGGGATCTCCTTCAAAGGGTTTACCGTCCGGTGTGTAGATATTGCATATAAATCTTGCGGTTTTCCCATTGTCCGAGCCGAGCCAAGGGATGATTGAATAGGTTGTAATATCTGGTCTTAGGAGCATATCGCTTTCCTGAATTCGGGCAAAGCCTTCCACTGAGGAGCCATCAAACCATACACCGTAGTGGAGAGCATCAGCAAGATGGTGCGCAGAGATTGTTAGGCTTTTTACGATTCCGAACAAATCCGTAAATTGGAGCAAAATAAACCTAATCTTGTCTTTTTGAACCTGCTCTAATATTTTTTTATTATCCATCTTTTTCCCCTTTACTTTACCATACTTACTTCACCGACCGAATTATAATACCTTTATGCCTGTAAGGAGTTCCATAAAAAAATTTAATGGAGGTAATATTACATTTCCAATAATATTAAATCCAAGAAGCGAGCCAATAACAATTATCAGGATGAGTAGCATTCCACCTCGTGCCTCAAATTGCTGGTAACGAAAGTAAAGTCTGTCTGGCAGCAACGCACCGAAAATTTTGGAGCCATCAAGAGGTGGTATTGGGAGAAGATTAAATAGGCCCAGAGCTATATTTATGAAGATAAAAAAGTATAACATCAGCAAAAAAGGGCTTCTTTGCAGAGTATACGCGTTTGGGTTAAACAGATTAAAGATAAGGCTGAATACAATCGCGCTTGCAAAATTGGCTCCTGGGCCAGCAAGGGAGACGAGTGCAGTATCTCGTTTTATGTCATTGAAGTTATATGGATTGATTGGCACAGGTCGTGCCCAGCCTATGTGCGCTATAAAAAGCATTATAGTGCCGAGTGGATCAAGATGTTTAAGGGGATTGAGTGTTAATCTGCCTGCCATCTTGGCAGTATCATCACCTAGCCTGTAGGCTGCATATCCATGTAAAAATTCATGGATAGTAATTGCAAAAAGGATTGGGATTATCTTTATAAATATAAGCGCTAAAAAGTTCATAACAAAAATATATTTTCTCAATTATAAAATGTCAACTTTACTAGGTTCCTAAAAAAATTTATTCTTTACTTGACAATTATATTGGCAGGTTTACATTATGAACATAAGTTCATAATGTGGAATATAGATGTCACGTCCAAGAAAGATCAGAAGCGTAAGTAAGCCACCTGTGTATAGCAGGTTCAAGCCTATTGGGGTTCCTGCACGTTTACTGCAAGTAGTTGAGCTTTCAGTAGATGAATATGAAGCCCTTCGCCTTGCTGATTACGAAGGACTTGAGCACGAAGTTGCTGCTAAGAATATGGGAATCTCCCGTCCAACTTTTACTCGTTTGATTGATCAGGCAAGAAAAAAAATTGCTTTAGGAATCGTAGAAGGAAAGGAGATATCTATTGGAGGCGGAGATTTCCAATTCATAAAGCATATCGTTCGTTGTAGGCACTGTGGAGCTTTGTATGATTATGCCGATATCCCTCCTGAGAAATGCCCTGAGTGTAATGGGTTGGAGCTTGAGAATCTCAATCAATATTACCTGAGAGGGCGACATGGACACGGTCGAGGACGATTTGGTCATGGCAGATAAATATATTATTAAATCAATTACATTGGAAGGAGGCATACTATGCCACGAGGAGATAGAACAGGTCCTATGGGATTAGGACCAATGACAGGAAGAGCTGCCGGCTTCTGTGCGGGTTATGGTGTACCTGGCTACATGAATCCGGTAGGCGGAAGTGGTTACTTTGGCCGAGGCTTCGGTCGCGGATGGGGACTTGGCTACGGTCGCGGCTTTGGATTTGGAAGAGGATATGGTAGAGGCTTTGTGCCTGCCTATCCTGGTTATTATCCATCCTATCCGCCATCTGGCACAACAGAAAATGAGAAGGAGTATCTTGAGAGAGAACTGAATAAGCTGAAAGAAGATATGAAGAACATCGAAGCCCGGCTCAAGGAAATTAAAGGAGCAGAGGAAAAGTAACCTATTCAAAAAGTTACCACAGAGGGCACAGAGATTTTAATAAAATTTTTCTCTGTGTTCTCGTGGCTTTTTAAAGTAAGAGTGGAGTTTTTATGCCAAGAAGAGACGGTACAGGCCCTGAAGGACGTGGTCCCGGCACAGGGCGTAGGCGTGGTGGCTGTTTTGGTGCTTTCACCAGTGAAGATGGAAGCGTCTCGATCTGGCGAACCCTTATCATCCCGATAGCCGGTGCTATTGTAAATGATCTGCGTAAACCGAATAGCATCTCACGGCGAACTGTGAATGCGATTGTAGATCGATTCAAACCAAAGCAGCTCACAGATGAAAGGGAATCATCCCAAGAAATTGAACCACCCTATTCGGTGATAGACAACAAGAGAGGAGAATAACATGCCAAGAGGAAATGGCCAAGGCAGAGGACAGGGACGTGGACGGGGTGGCAATCTTGCTGGGCCTGGCGGTTATTGCGTATGCCCGTCATGCGGGTACTAAGAACCCCATACACGGGGCGTTCCCTGTATGAACAAAACCTGCCCCAAATGCGGCGCTAAAATGACAAAAGGATAGAAATATACATAAGGATAGGTAGTGAGAGTAGTAATTTCTACAGATAGCGGTAATGTTGCACAACATTTCGGAAGATGTCCTGAATTTACGCTTGTAGATATTGAAAATGGAACTGTAAAAAGAAAGGAGTTGATACAGAATCCAGGTCATGCTCCTGGTGTCCTTCCAAAATATTTCAAGCAATTAGGATGTAATACCATTATTGCTGGAGGTATGGGTAGCAAGGCTCAGCAACTATTTCGTACTTATGGGATCGACTGGATAATCGGTGTTCAGGGAGATGTCGATAGTGTCGTAGAAGATTATCTCCAGGGCACACTCAGCGAAGGTGACAGCATGTGCGAGCACGGGGAAGGAAAAGGACCAGGGCACGGAAATTGGCATTAAATAATTCTTATGAAATGTTGATATGGTTAGATACTTATGTCTAGTAGGGAGAAATCACATATTGAACATGCAGATCAATCAAAGAGAGATGTTTTTTCTAAGACATTTGCTCGAATAGAAAACTGTATCCTATATCGAAGACAGGCAAAGATTACTCATCTCAGCAATAGCAACTTGAAATAAAGGGAAAATCCAAATAGAGTCTTATTATGAAGATAGCAATTGCCAGTGGAAAGGGTGGTACAGGCAAAACAACTCTTGCCACGAATCTTACTTTTCTTCTTTCCCGTAACTGCCCAGTGCTTCTTGTTGATCTCGATGTGGAAGAACCAAACTCTGGTTTTTTCATTAATGGAAAGAAAAAACAGGAAGAAAAAGTATACAAGATGATCCCCCGGTGGGATAAAGATAGATGCAACTTTTGCGGAGATTGCCAGAAAGTATGCAGATTTAATGGAGTTATACAATTAGCCGAAGAGGTGCTGGTTTTCAATAAATTGTGCCATAGCTGCTATGCCTGCTCTGAGTTGTGTCCTCAGCATGCCCTTCCTATGCACCCCTATGAAGTGGGCACGATCACAGAATATGAGATAAACAGACTTCATTTTGTCGAAGGAAGACTCAATGTTGGTGAGGAGCAAGCAGTCCCTCTAATCAGGCGAACGGTCAAGTATACAGAAAAGCAATTTCCATCTGGTATGCTGCGCATTTTCGATGCACCTCCAGGTACATCCTGTCCGATGATCGAAGCCACCAACGGCGCAGATTACACTATTTTGGTTACCGAGCCAACCCCATTAGGCCTGCATGATCTTACACTTGCGGTGGAAGTTATGCGGGGCTTGAGAAAGGATTTCGGCGTTGTTGTAAATCGTTATGGTATTGGGGATGATAAAGTGATACAATACTGTCATGAAAAAAGAATTCCTCTACTTGGTAAAATCCCCAATATGAGGAAAGCTGCTGAAGCATATGCAAGGGGTGAACTACTTGCTGAGTCAATCCCTGAGATACGGTCAGCAATTCATACTGTCATTCAGAATTTAAAAATGCGTAAGATGCTTTCATGAAAGAAATAGTTGTCATCTCCGGCAAGGGTGGAACAGGAAAAACCTCTATCACTGCGTCGTTTGCTATGTGTGCTAGTAGTCAGGCAGTGGTTGCTGACTGCGATGTCGATGCTGCTGATATGCACCTGCTCCTTAAACCAGATTTTGCCCAGTCCGAAGATTTTTATTCAGGATTTAAAGCAGGGATCGAGCAGACAGTATGCATAAAATGTGGAAAATGTCAGGATGTATGCAGATTCGATGCGGTTCAAAAAAAGGAAGATATATACAATATTATACCTCTCAATTGTGAGGGATGCGGGTACTGTGAAGAGATATGTCCTGTAGATGCAATAAAAATGGTGGAACAAAATGTCGGTAAGTGGTTTATTTCCTCCATAAAATCCGATACTAAGATGGTGCACGCAAAACTAGGGATAGGCGCTGATAATTCTGGAAAGCTGGTTGCAAAAGTAAAAAAAGAAGCCAAAAATCTCGCAACACATCTTCACAAAGAGTATATTCTTGTTGACGGTCCACCCGGCATTGGCTGTCCCGTTATATCTTCCCTTTCAGGAGCTGATTATGTGATACTCGTCGCTGAACCTACACTCTCAGGATTTCATGATTTGGAGAGAGTTTTTAGTCTTGTTGACGATTTCAAGCTGCCATGCGGTTGTATTATAAACAAGTATGATGTGAATATTGAAATCTCAGAAAAAATTATTGAATTTTGTACAAAAAACAACATTTCTATTATATCGAAGCTCCCCTATGATGAGACATTTTCAAGGGCAATGACACAAGGAAAAACTATACTTGAATTTGATGAAAACAACTTAAGGAAGATTTTAATAGAAAGCTGGAGGAAAATTTTATTGCTCACAGATAATTATTGAAAAAATGGATAAAAATATAGAAAGAATAAAATGGAGCATCTATGAAGATTGCATTTACAACAAAAGGAACTACCTGGGATTCCGCGATGGATTCCCGATTTGGCAGAGCAGATTATTTGCTTCTCTATGATGAGGAGAAAAATGAACTTTCTGCAATAGATAATACAGATGTATCTCAAGTTGTACATGGTGCAGGTCCTCGTACTGCCCAAAGGCTTCTCGAAAAAAAGCCTGCTGTTCTAATCACTGGGAACGGACCGGGTGGCAATGCGGCAACAGTGCTAAATCAATCAGGTATAAAGATCATTACCGGCGCTGGAAATATGACTGTGAAGCAAGCATACGATGCCTATAAAAAAGGCGAGTTATAATTTAATATAAAATTAAGCTTTACTTTTGCCATTTCAACCGTAAGGATCTTCGACTAATGTTATATTAAAGTGATTTAAACTTTTTTGACAAATATCTTCTTTATCCCCACTTTCTGACCAATGGATAACGAGAAAATAACCTCAAGTAATGTACAGTGCAAATGGTATCCTGTGTGTCCGATGAAATCATTTTATGAAGCAGGTAAATTGGATAAAAAATGGATACTTACCTATTGCAAAGGTGATTGGTCAAAATGTGTGCGTTATGCCATGGAAGAATCTGATCAACCCCATCCAGATAATATGCTTCCTGATGGTTCGATAGATACTTAATTAAGATAGCAAATGTTGAATCTCAGAGAGCGACGAGTACCCAAGAGAAGAAAAGAATATATTTACTCCGATTGCGAAAGGAATTGAATGAAAACCTGTTTTGAATGCTTTCCCTGTTATGTTCAGCAAGCACTTCGTGCCGCCCGGCTTTTTACAGATGACCCTAAAATGATAAAGCATATAATTGATGAAGTTGGTATGCTCTTTCCGCATATATCATTTGATATGACCCCACCAGAAATTGGAGAATTAATTTATGGGAAAATTCGTGAAATTTCAGGAGTATGGGATCCGTATGAAGACTTGAAAAAACGAAGTACTAATGAGTCACTTGCGCTTACCTGTTTCTCTCAAAAAATTATTTCCGAAAGTGTAGATCCACTTTTCACAGCAATAAAGATAGCGATTGCCGGGAATGTCATTGATTTTGCGATTCATCAATCTGTCGATATTTCTGCTGAAATTGAGGCGATCATCCACAAGGATTTGGCTCTCAATGATTACGATTTATTCAAAAAAAGGTTAGAAAAATCAGAGACAATTCTCTATATTGGGGACAATGCTGGAGAAGCGGTTTTTGATAGATTACTTTTAGAGCAGCTTGCAAATAAAAAATTGTATTTTGGCGTTCGCGGAGCTCCTGTTATTAATGATGTGGTCGAACGAGATGCTATCCATGCCGGGATTGATGAATACGCCCAAATCGTTTCAACCGGTTCCGTGATACCCGGTGTTATTCTATCCAAATGTAGTAAGGAATTCCAGGAGTTATTTCATTCGGCTGATATGGTAATCAGCAAAGGACAGGGAAATTATGAAGGGATGTCAGATGAATTGCGTGAGATATTTTTCCTCCTGAAGGTAAAATGTGATGTTATTGCCAAACATATTGGTATTCCTGTCGGATCGCTTGTTTTGATGAGATCCCAGGATTAAGCACAAGAGATGCAAGGACAGCGATCGGTTTTTTACAATTTTGAACCAGGAAAGTGTAAGAAACATTGACAGGAGTAATGCCAATATTTTGTTTAGTTGCAATTATTAGAGTTTGTTTTTTATGAGGAGATATGCCAAAACAGAAGCAGGATAAATCAAAAAAGAAAAAAAAGAAGAAGTCGGTACTGCGGGAATGGATTGAAGCAATTATATTTGCTGGAATTGCCGCTATTATAATTCGCACCTTTGTGATTCAGACCTTCAAGATACCATCTGGCTCAATGGAACCCATCTTTCTCCCTGGGGATTTTTTAATTGCCAATAAATTTATCTATCATTTCCGTGAGCCGAAGCAGTTTGAACCAGTGATTTTTAAAGACCCTACTCAGCCCTATCATCCCCAGCCTCGTGAGCAGTATGCCGTAATTATTCGCCCGATATATTGGGATAAAGAAAAATTCTTTTTCAAGTATTATACGCGGCGCTACTTGATAAAAAGAATCATTGGCATGCCTGGGGACACCCTGCAAATTATTGATAAAAATGTTTATATCAATGGTAAATATGTAGAAGAAGATTATACTCAATATATTGATTATCGGATTATACCCAGGGAGCAGGGGCGTCTTTATATAGATTCCCGATTTGTAGGGAGCAGGGACAATTTTGGTCCGGTTGTCGTCCCAGAGGAGCATTACTTTGTCATGGGAGACAATCGGGACAATAGTCATGATTCACGATATTGGGGTTTTCTCAGTGAAGACCTTATCCGCGGCAGGCCTATGATCATTTATTGGTCATGGGATGACCATCATAGAATTCGCTGGAATCGGCTGTTTAAAATATTTTAGACAGGACCCGTTTCAAAGATAGAAGTGAAGCCAATCTCAGTTTATATTCACATACCATTTTGCATAAAAAAATGTACCTACTGCAATTTCTACTCAGTAGATTACGAAGCGGAGCTGGTGGAAGCCTATGTCCAAGCCTTGCGCAAAGAGATAAAACTGGTAGAACTGCCAGCGGAATATACAGTTCATACAATCTATTTTGGCGGTGGGAGTCCGTCTCTACTACCCTTTAAGCACCTTTACAGTATTGTTGAGGCAATTCATAGCAAATTTCTTATAACGGATTCCCCTGAAGTGACACTGGAAGCAAATCCGTCTCAAGTTTCAGAAACAAAGGCAAAAAACTGGAGGATTTGTGGTATAAACAGAATAAGCCTTGGAGTGCAGTCCTTCCAAGACGATGAGCTCACAATTTTAGGTAGGCTACATTCCAGTAGTCAAATCTCTAAAGTAGTGGAAAGTATAAAGCGATATTGTACCGAGAATTTTTCCCTTGACTTGATGTATGGAATTCCCCTGCAGAACCATAAAAGATGGTTAACATCCCTTAGAAATGCTACCAAGCTTTTACCAACCCATATATCTGCGTATTGCCTCTCTCTTGAACCTGATACCTATCTTGCTGAAAAGAGAGAACAGTTTGATTTTCCAACTGAAGATACCATAGCAGATATGTACTATGAGATGATTGATTTTCTCTCTGCAAAAGGTTATTATCAATATGACTTCTAACTTTGCTCGTCCAACCTATGAAGCAAAGCATAATCTTACTTATTGGCAGGGGAAAGAGTATGTTGGATTTGGCGCAGCTGCTCACTCCTTTTATAACCTAGAAAGATTGAATAATTATGCTAATATTAGGAAGTATATAGAGTCTCTTCGAATGAACAGGTTACCTGTAGAAGGTCACAAACAAATATCTATGCAAGAATTTATTTCAGATTGCATCGTTCTCGGATTACGGCTAAATCAAGGTATATCTTTGCATAGATTTAAGGAACAATATAATTTTGACATACTTAAAAAGTATAAACCAATCATAGAA
>JBNGDW010000052.1:0-3337 GCA_049975325.1 Cloacimonadia bacterium
AAATAAAGCCCTGTGACAAGAGATACAGAAAGCGGGGATACCTCCTTCGCATAAGTAAGAATCTTCTGAATATCTGGGTGTAAGAGCGGTTCTCCGCCACTAATCATACCGACGAAAGAGCCATATTGCTGCAATCTTCTGCCAATTTCGCGGAATTGCGCTAATGAAAGATAAGGTGGAGTGCCTTTTTTCTTATAGATCGTGCACTGTCTGCATCGCTGATTGCATAGCCGAGTAATTTTAATTTCAGTGACAGTGTTGAGCGGCATATTTTGGAAGAAATGCCTGCCAGCCTTTATACAACTGTGGGCAAGGATGGATGTTCTCATTTTTCGTTTAGTTGGCTTTTATGCTCTTGTATTCGTTTAAGATTTTTCTCAGCAATCTCAAAATCTGGCTTTAGTTCCAAAGCTCTTTTTAAAAGTGTCTCTGCTTCCTCATACGCACCTTCTGATTCATAAATAACTGCGAGATTATTCAGGGTTTTGTGATCTTGCTTTTTCTTTAAAATCTCTTCGTAAAGTTCCTTTGCCTTTTCTATATTGCCTTCTGCCTGAAAAACGAAGGCATAATTGTACTGTGCTTCAACAAAGTTCGGATCTAATTCCATTGCATTGAAAAAATACTGTTTTGCCTCTTCTACTTTCCCTTGGGTAGCGTAATAGACACCTAAATAGTAATGCATATTTTCAGAATCAGGATATATATTGGTTGCGCGCCGAAGTTCATTGTAAGCGTCTTTAAATTTTTGCTGTGCAAAAGCATAAACAATTTTTTGAATGAGGTCATTTTCAGCAAGCACCGCTCCGGCTTCAGCAAAAACTTTTTCGGTTATTCTCCATTCAGAATCTACTTTTTTCAAAACAACGGAAAGAGTGTAGAAGGAATTGATTTCAAACTCAACAATTGCTTGATCCCCCTCTTTACTTAAAGCAGAGCGTATGAGGTCGAAGTTTTGTAAAGATTTAAATGCCTTGATCTGCATATTTCTCTTTAAATAGTTATTTCTATATGCTTCATCCTTATAAACCTGTCTATTGACAAGCAATGATAGTGTCTTATCGTAATCATAATTTGCAAGCATTTCCAGAAACTTTGTTGCAACATCTTCATAGGTCATTGATTTATGGGGGGACAATGGCAAATCAAGCATCTGTCTGGCATAGTTGTAACTAAGCATCGCTTTCTGCGGTTCGTATTTAGCAAAGAATTCCTGGAGTTCTTTTTTGCCCTCAGCTGTTTTTGTGATTGCGGCTGGCGTTTTATTATCAAAAAGAGAGTTTGAGGTTTGTATCCACTGCTCAAGATATAAGTTTAATAATTCTTGTTGTTCAGCTATTGATTCAGAATAATTTTTCAGTTCAAATCTATCTGGCTGAGGTTGCTGTTTCAGTGCGTATTTACACTCTTTTGGACATTCCATTCGAAGCCGAAGTTTATTACAGCAATGAAAGCATATTTTCTTTTTTCCTTTTAGCAGACAGATTCTCGTCGCCCTATGCTCGCGACAGATACGGCATCGTTTCGGGGGAAGTATTTGCATTTTTTTCATTGTATTACCTTTAGTCTTCCAGCATCGCAGGGAGTCGTCTTTTAAATTGTGAATTTTTTATCAACTTTTTTACATGCTGAACATCTTTATAATCAAATCCCTGTTTTACCATTTCATCTTCTGTCAATTTCTCATCAACAAGCCGATAAAGTATTTCATCCGCTTTTTCATAAGTAATTCCGAGTTCGCCTTCGTCTGTCTGTCCCTGCCATAGGTCTGCACTTGGTATTTTTTCAATAATCTGTTTTGGCAGCCCGAGAAGTTTTGCCAGTTCCCGAACCTCAGTTTTATAAAGATGGCCAATAGGCTCAAGAGCGCAAGCACTATCTCCAAATTGAGTCACATAGCCAAGGTATAATTCTGTTTTATTCCCAGTTCCTATTACAAGTGCTTGCTCTTTTGCTGAGAGGTCATACAGTACACACATTCGTACCCGTGCCATAAAATTTCCCCGGCGAAGGGAGGTAGCATTTTCCTCGTATGTAGCAAAATAACTATCTACGATTGGGCTAATATCTCGGGTGTATGATTTGATTCCAAGCCTTTGAATGACCAATTCAGCATCACGGATACAGGTAATCGATGTAGTTTTGTACGGTAAAATAGCACCAATGACATTTTCTTTACCCAGAGCCTCTGTGGAAAGATAGGCTGAAACCGAAGAATCTAATCCACCAGATAGACCGATTATACCTTTTTTGAAGCCAGCATCATGAGTATAACTTCTGATGAATTCGACAATTCTTTCCTTTTGTTTTTTTATATCTATTTTTCTCATAGGTTCCCCATTATCTTCTCTTTCTGACTCCTGCTTTCTATTTTTATATTATTCACGGATTCCACTACACAATCTGCAAATTCCGACATTGTTTCATAATCGTCTTTTCCTGTAAGCACGCCTATTGAGAGTGCACATCCTGCATTCTTTGCCATTTGATGGTCCCAAACATTGTCCCCTACCATAGCTGCCTTTGACGGTGGAATTGCGAGGTCCTTACAAATTTTAAGTATCATATCAGGAGCAGGTTTATCGTTTTTTATACTATCTGCTCCAGCGATTATACTGATGTAATCTAACACCCCAAAAGCTTCCATAATCCTGCTTCCACGCTCTGCAAGATCAGATGTGGCTATTGCAATTTTTATGCCTGATTCGTAAATCTCTCGAAATAATTTCTGAAGGTCTCCAAGAGGCTTTGCTATTGCAACATGGTCAGTGGTGCGATCTACTTCGCCGAATATTTTATGAGTTACCTCCAGAGCGGTCTGTGCGTCAATGCCAAACTCAACCAGTTTATTTGCAACTGCCTTTTCGGTTTCAGGTCTGGATTTCGTTAGAATCCCAAAATCCAATATTTCATTTCTCTCAGGCTCAAGCCCCATTGCTATGATAATCTGATTTATCTGCCTGGTGGGAAGACTAAAATACGCTCCAAGCTCCCGCGCACGCTTTTTCATTATTTCGAACCACATATTGAGATCTGACAATGTCCCATCTTTATCAAAAATTACCAGCCTTATTTGATCGGGATTGATAAAGACTGTACCATTTTTGAGTGTAAACGGACTATCTGGTTTTTTACTTTTCATTTTCACTTCCTTGCTATCTGTAATTTTTGAGTTCTGATTTAGGTTAAATTCGCTCCAGTGCATTTATGAGATCAGAAAGCTTTACATCTTTTAATTTGCGATTTTTCCCAACCGCTGAAGCAAGCAGAGTGCAGAATTGTTCCATTGTTAATTCTGAGAATCTATCCTGAAGGTATTGTGAAAGGTCTCCCCGAG
>JBNGDW010000052.1:3347-4287 GCA_049975325.1 Cloacimonadia bacterium
CATTTCTATTGTGTTTTTCTCAGGGTTATGTTCTGCAGCATTTCCCTCCGAAGAGATTTGAAATGGCTTTCGCTCTTCAGGATCAAGCAGAAAACGGTTTATATCAGTGTATTTTTTGACTTTTTCATCTTTTATCAGGCTCTTCAGATATGCTATTTTTTTCTCATAGAATTCGTCAGGTTTCTTCTCAACCAGCCTTTCATAAACCTCGACTGCTTTTTTGTAATTCCCTTGTTCTTCATAAAATTTTGCTAATGTAGGCGTAGCAATAATTTCCTCTTCACCGACTTTATTGTGTTTGTCTTTCATCTATTTCACCTCAATTTTGTCTTTGATATTTTCGTATGTTTTCTCACCAATACCATTTACTTGTTTGATCTCTTCTTTGGTTTTAAAACCGCCATGCTGTTTGCGATATTCAATTATACTTTGGGCTTTGCTTTCCCCAATTCCGGGCAACAAAGCCAGTTCATTTGCAGATGCTGTGTTTATATTGATTGGGGTGATTGTGGAGGTTAAATCCTTTTTCTCAACTACTCTTAGCACCTCGGTTGAGTCGCCAATCATCACAAGATATGGGAGAAGTTTTTCCAGCGTTTTTTCTCCAATTCCTTTCACATTCGTAAGTTCAGCAAGTGAGCTGAATGCTCCATGCCCCTTTCTATATTCAACTATTGCCTTGGCTTTTTGGGGGCCGATACCAGGCAACTCGGCTAATGTCTCTATATCAACCTCATTGATATTGATCTTTTTGGGGGTATGGGATTGCTCTACTATTTTTTTTATACTGTCCTGAACCGCAGCATCATTTTGCGAGCTTGCTGTGCCAGTGATATTCTGAACATTAACAAGAAGCATACCAATTCCTAAAAATACAACAAGGAAAACAATTATTTTTCTCTCGTCGCTTGTAAAAAATTTCATATTTATTTGTAAATAA
>JBNGDW010000052.1:4297-6752 GCA_049975325.1 Cloacimonadia bacterium
GATTAGTAATCACTTGTCCTACAGCCTCGAGACTTTCTGGACTACATTTATCCGGAGTATCCTCCAGTGTGTGCCAATATTGATAATCAAAATCAATGATAAGAACCGCTTCATATCCTTGTTCCAAAAATGGATAATGATCATCATAAATAAAATCATTCACCTTTGTGCTAAAATATGGAATGTCCAAAGAATAAGCCGTGCGCCAGATTTCTGTTACGAATTCTGGAGCATTCTGATATGAATACCTTTCGATTTTTATCTCAAGTTCCCTATCACCAATCATATCTACAATTATAATATAAGCAGGCTTGATTCCCTTATAGTTCTTGACAAAATATTTTGATCCAAGACACCAACTGTTGTTTACCCCGTATTCACCCATATCTTCTCCATCGAAGAAGAGCAGATCAACACCAAGAAGGGGCGGCTCATATTTGTTAAGTATTTCTGCTAAGTGAAGCAGCAGAGCCGTACCAGAAGCGCCATCATTAGCACCCGGCACAGGCTGCATATGATTTAGACTATCCTTGTCCTTATCTGCCCAGGGGCGCGTATCCCAATGCGTTCCAATAAAAATTCTCGCTGGTCGGGTAGGATAATAAGAAGCAATGATATTGGTAAGTTCAAAAGATTTTCCTCTAACTTCTGCCTTAAATTCCTGTGTATAGACTTTTGCTCCATTATCCTCAAGAAATGATTGAATATAATTTTTACAAAGCAGATGACCATTGGAATTTGGATTCCGTGGACCAAAGTTACACTGCTCCTCCAGGTACTCGAATGCTTTATTCCCATTAAATGGAGGCACAGGCTGAGAACAGCCAAAAGCGAGCATAATTAGGCAAAATGGTATAAAATAGAATTTTTTCATTGTTTGAGCTTCTCGATATTAAACTTAAAGTATTTGCCTTTTGCCCTTGCAAGAATCTGGTCGTTAGAATCTTTTATTTCAGAAGCCATATAGAAAATCTTTTTCCTCTTTTCTTCTTTCATCCAGGCACGTACGATTATCTTCTCACCTATTGAGATGTTCTTGTAATACCTAGTTGTCATTTCGGCAGTAAAAGCATTATATCCTTTATATTCCAAACACTTTGCCATTGCCTCATCAAGAATTGTGGCTGTAATTCCACCATGCAGAATTTCCCTCCACCCTTGATATAGAGACTCTGCAACCCACTGTGCAATCGCCTGTTCTGAAGAAAACTCAAATGAAAGCTTTAAGCCATATGGGTTTCGAGGTGAACAGGCAAAACAATAATCAGTAAAATTATTCATAATGGAAATATCCTTCTATCATTATATCTTTATCTAATTTTTTAGATTTAACTTTCTTAACTTCTATTTCTTGCATGAGTTTTACCTGTTTATTGGATTTAAACCAGAGAAACTTGTCTGAACCGCCAAGTAATTTTGGTGCAACAAAGAGAAGAATTTTGTCAACTAATTTTTCATACACCAGATTTGAAATAAGCGTAGGCCCTGATTCTACCATAATATATGCTATCCCCTGCTTATAACAAATATCCATCAATTGGTGCAGGTCAATAGAATTTTTTTTACTGTCAACTTCCCATCTCTCTACTCCAGAGTCCATTATGGCATCTACATTTGCAGACTCTACCCCCTTGCCAGTCACCAGAATCGTTCTAATGTCCTGCGCCGTTCTGATAACATAAGAATCAGGCTTTACCTTAAGATGGGTATCAAGGATAATGCGAATGGGATGCTGGGGATTTTTTATATTGTAACGGACTGTAAAGCGGGGATTATCTGCATTAACTGTCCTGACGGTGCTAAGAATAGCATCTACTTCATTTCTAAGATGATGAACATATTCCCTTGATTTTTCTGATGAAATCCATTTTAAATTGTCAGGTATAGTCTGTGCCTTGGCGTTATTATTATATTCCCGTGCCATCTTCCCATCCAATGAAATAGCAGCCTTGATAAGGAGAAAAGGGCGTCTTTGGCTGATATATGTGACATAAACCTCATTCTGCTCATAAAAACTCTCTGGCATTATATCTGTTTCTACCTCGAGCCCGGCAGCACGCAACTTGGCAATACCTTTCCCATTCACAAGTGGATTCGGATCCTTTGCTGCAATCACAACTTTTTTTATTTTTGATTTGATTATTGCATCTGTGCAAGGGGGCGTTTTGCCATAATGACAACAGGGCTCAAGTGTGACATACATAGTCGAGCCTTCAGCCGTGCTACCAGCCTGTGAAAGCGCTTGAATCTCTGCATGTGGACCGGGTGGAGGCTGTGTCCAACCCCTGCCAATAATCTTGTTATCTTTGACAATAACTGCTCCAACAAAGGGGTTGGGTGAAGTCCTGTGTCTTGATTTCTCCGCTAATTCGAATGCCTTATTAAGATAATTGATATCTGCTTTTTCCATTTTTCATAATCTTCTTTGTTTGGATTTAATCCTTTTTCATTATAA
>JBNGDW010000052.1:6762-11743 GCA_049975325.1 Cloacimonadia bacterium
CTCCCCCTCCTTGAGATAAATAAATTTGTGAAAAATATAAAATATTCATAATTTGAGGCGGAAGATTTCGTATCGTTTTCGCTGGATATACTCTTAACGGATTTATATCAATACCACCCCGACGAGTATATTTACAAAAGATTACCATTTTTAATGGTTCAATAGCTTTCAGCAGCACAGCAAGCATTCTCTCACAGCATTCCTCATGAAATCCCCTGTGATTGTGGAATGATACGATATAGCGAAGAAGAGATACCCCTGTAACCGACTTCTTGTCTGGCACATAATAGATATACACAGATCCCCAGTCTGGCTGGCCTGTAAAAGGGCAATTGGATCGGAGAAGGTTCGACATGAAAAAGACCTCCGGCGAGGTTGGCGTACATATCTCAAGAATATCTGGATTTTCTTCGTAAAAAAAACTCCCTAGAGTTTCCACCTCATCCAGACAAGTAAATCCATTGGCAGAAGTAAAAGATTGGGAATGGGTCTTATGAGTGAAAACTGTCAATTTGAGTTCAGAGGTGTGAAGTATACGCTCAAGATGAGTAATTACCACCTCAAGTGCAGCTTCCATGTCTGGGAAAAGGCACATATTAAATGAATTCAGATAGAGCTTCAGGGATTTACTTTCAACTAGATATTCTGTTTCAGCAGGATATTCAAGGCGAAGAATACCTACAAACGGTTTACCAGACTCTTCCAGGAAAGAGAACTCATAGCAATTCCAGATATCTTTGCCAGAAAATGGGGTCTTAAGTTTATCAACACCGGCTTTTTTTCTACCTACTTCTCGTGCGATGGGCTTCAGCAATTCATAATTTGGTTTTTTATTCATTGCTTTTCTGCAATTTCCTTTATTATCCGCTCTATAAATTTTGACAATGAGAAGTTACCTATATCCCCTACCTGATGTTTTCTGACAGATATCGTATTTTGTTCAATCTCTTTATCGCCCACGATTATCATGTAAGGGATTTTTTCCTTCTCTGCCTGACGAATCTTATACCCAACCTTTTCATTATCCTGGTTGACACTTGCTCGTATATCCTGAGCAAGAAGCTGTGAGTGTATTTTCCCGGCGTACCCCACATGATTTTCAGCAATTGGAATAATCTGGACCTGCACAGGTGCAAGCCATAGAGGAAAATTCCCTTCGTAATGCTCAAGCAAGATTCCGAAAAACCTCTCCAATGAGCCTAAAAGTGCCCGGTGAATCATAAAGGGACGATGTTCTCTGTTATCCTCTCCAATATATACCATATCAAACTGTTCTGGTAGATTAAAATCAAATTGTATTGTTGTGCACTGCCACTGGCGATCAAGAGCATCCCTGATTTTTATATCAATTTTGGGACCGTAAAATACACCTTCTCCTTCATCTATTTGGTATGGTAGACGGGAGGCTTCTAATGCTTCTTTAAGCGAATTCGTTGCCTGATCCCAGATTTTTTCTTCACCAACTGCTTTTTCTGGTCTTGTTGAGAGGAAGATCTGAAAATCTTTGAATCCAAAAGAGCGTAAGAAAAACATTGAAAAATCTAATAATTTTACAACTTCATCTTTCAACTGGGTTGAGGTACAAATAATATGGGCATCGTCCTGAGTAAAGCCTCGCACCCGCATAAGTCCATGCAATACCCCGGAGCGTTCATATCGATAAACCGTGCCAAGTTCTGCATATTTTATTGGTAATTCCCGATAACTTCGGAGCCTAGACTTATAAATCATAATATGGAAGGGGCAATTCATTGGCTTGATATAGTAATCCTGCTCATCGATTTGCATTGGGGCATACATATTTTCAGCGTAAAATTCAAGATGTCCGCTTGTCTCCCAAAGATTAGATTTCCCAATATGAGGTGTATAGACCAGGCTATATCCTGCTTTATAATGTTCCTTTTTCCAGAAGCCCTCGATTATATCTCTGATGAGTGCTGCTTTGGGAAGCCAGTGAACCAGTCCTGGGCCAACTTCTTGATAGAATGCAAATAAATCTAATTCCTTCCCCAGCCTTCTATGGTCTCTTCTTTCTGCTTCTGCTAATCGGTTAAGATATAGCCGAAGTTCCTTTTTTTGTGGAAAAGAGATGCCATAAATCCGTTGAAGCATTTTATTTTTTTCATCCCCTCTCCAATAGGCGCCTGAAACCTTGAGAAGCTCAAAGGCTTTTACTCTTCCAGTACTGGGTAGATGTGGTCCGCGACATAAATCAACAAAGCCGTCGTTATAATACACCGTTAAAGAATCCTCATCAGGCATATCGTGAATAAGTTCCAGTTTATATGTCTCATTCCGCTTTTTAAAGAGCTCAATAGCCTGCTCGCCTGAGATGACCTTTCTGACAAATGGCTGGTCTGCATCTATAATTTTTTGCATCTCTTGCTTAATTTTTCCCAAGTCGTTTTCTGAAAGAGAAGTATCTATATCGAAATCATAATAAAATCCATTCTCAATCGCAGGCCCTATGGCAAGTTTTGCCTGAGGATAAAGTCGTTTAACTGCTTGAGCCATGATATGTGAGGTGCTATGCCAGTATACCTCTTTGCCTTGTTTATCCTGAAATTTATAGAATATTACTGTAGAGTCAGTCTCCACTGACCTTGTAAGGTCGACTTCTTCTTCATTAACTTTTGCGGAAACAACTTCTTTTGCGAAATTTTTACCTATATCTTCGGCTATCTCCAGAGGAGTGACACCCTGTTGGTATTCTTTTATTGAGCCATCTGGGAAAGTAATTTTAATCCTATCCATACACCGATCCTCTATAAGATTTTATGTTGATAATTTACCAGACTGCTCTGTACTTGGTCAAACTTTTTCTGCTGGAGATTGAAGAAAGAAGCAATGAAGAATGAACAATGAAAAATTCAAAGATTCATAAAGATTTGTAAAAATTGAAAAAGCAAATCACAAGCACCAAGCACCAAATCCCAAACAAGCACCAATGACCGAAATGCAAAACAGTCAAGCCTCGTCCGCCAGCCGGCGAAATTTAATTCTTAATTTTTAATGTTGAATTTTGCATTAAAAATTAAACATTCAACAACTTGTCCACCGACCGGCGGATTCATTATTCCTGCCTCCTGTTTCCTTTTCCCCATTTCTCCCTTTCTCCCATTCTCCCAGTCTTCCATTCACATTTGCATCCTTTTCTTGACAAAAAATATTCGCCCCCTTACTTTTATTTCAATGAAAAACTCAACAAAACATATCTTTGTTACAGGTGGAGTAGTATCTTCCCTGGGAAAAGGGATAGCATCTGCATCCATCGGCTTTCTTCTAAAAAAACTCGGCTATGAAGTAAATATTCAAAAATTCGACCCATACCTGAATGTTGATCCAGGTACTATGAGTCCGTTTCAGCATGGGGAAGTCTTTGTTACTGATGATGGGGCTGAGACAGACCTTGATCTGGGACATTACGAAAGATTTCTGGATAAATCACTAACTCAAAAAAGCAATTGTACCGCAGGACAAATATATGATACTATTATAACAAATGAAAGAAAAGGGAAATATCTTGGTAGAACTGTTCAGGTTATACCGCATGTAACCGATGAGATCAAGAAAAAAATCACATCTCTGGACAAAGAGTCGGAGATAGTAATTACAGAGGTTGGAGGCACAGTAGGTGATATTGAAGGGTTACCCTTTTTGGAAGCCATCCGCCAGTTCCGCTTGGAAAATGGAGTAGAAGATACTCTCAGCATACATCTTACATTAGTACCATATATTCCAACAGCCGGAGAGATCAAAACCAAGCCAACTCAACATAGTGTAATAAAATTGCGTGAGATTGGGATCCAACCTGATATCCTTATCTGCAGATCTCAAAGGAAATTGACCAAAAACACTATTGCCAAAATATCACTCTTTACAAATGTGCCGGTTGAAAATGTGATTTCTGGAGTGGATACCCCCTGCATCTATGAAATCCCCTATCTTTTCTATGAGCAGAATCTGGCTGAGATTATATGTAGGCATTTTAATATTCCCTTTTCACATATTGATCTTTCCCAATTAAAACGGCTGGTTAACAATTTTAAGAGCCCAGAAAAGGAAGTAACAGTCGCCCTCTGTGGAAAGTATGTCCGGCACCAGGATGCATATAAGAGCATTATAGAAAGCCTGATACATGCTGGATTACATTTTTCTACACAAGTTAAACTGAAATATGTAGATACAGATAAGTTGTTTCTGAAGAAGAATATCACAGAAGATGAACTAAATCAGGTTCTTAAGGATGTGGACGCTATTTTGGTGCCTGGTGGCTTCGGGGTTAGAGGGATTGAAGGGAAAATCAAAATAATTGAATATGCACGTAAAAATAATATCCCCTTTCTTGGAATTTGCCTTGGCATGCAATGTGCTGTGATTGAATTTGCGAGAAATGTACTCAGCTGGAGAGGTGCCAATAGTGCAGAATTTGATAAAGATACCCAGTACCCTGTGATTGATTTAATGCCAGAACAAAAGAAAATTAAAAATATGGGTGGAACTATGCGATTGGGAGCATACCCGTGCAGACTCGTCCCTGGCACAAAATCGTATCATATTTACGCTCAAGATGAAATTTCTGAACGGCATCGTCATAGGTATGAATTCAATGATAAATATAGAGAAATATTTGAATCTCATGGGATGAAAGTTGCTGGCACATCGCCGAATAAGAAACTTGTAGAAATTGTAGAAATAACGAATCATCCTTTTTTTATTGGCGTACAATTCCACCCAGAATTTAAATCAAGACCCCTATCCCCTCATCCTTTGTTCAAAGAATTTGTCAGTAGCGCTCTCAAGTATAAATTATCTAAAAATTAAACCGATGAGAGATCTTTAGGCTTTGTAAGTTTTTATTTTGAAATCTATTCCTATTTATCTTATCAAAAGGCAAACTGAGATGTAACAGGAAAAAGTTTTTATTCTGGTTATCTTCAGAAGAAAGTTTAAACAGAGAAGCAATCTATGAAGTTAGCAA
>JBNGDW010000053.1:0-11319 GCA_049975325.1 Cloacimonadia bacterium
ATTTGGTGCTTGTGAGTTATTTCTCATTTACTTTTCTCTATTATCTATAGAAGTTTCTCAATCTTCCAATCTTTGTGAATCTTTCAATTTTTCATTATTCATTATTTGTATCGTCCTTTTCTTGACAAAAATTAGTTTTTTGTAAAAAATAAATAGGCACCTCAAAAAGCGAGCAGAGTTTTTGAGGGCACATTCCATTGGCTAAGGAGAATATATGGCTCTAAAAAAGCAATTGTCATTGCTTGATATATTCTGTATTTCATCAGGAGCTATGATATCATCTGGGCTTTTTGTTTTGCCGGGTATAGCGTATGCTTCTGTAGGGCCAGCTGTTATTCTGGCATATCTGTTTGCCGGTATTCTTATTATTCCCTCTATGTTTTCAAAAGCAGAACTTGGCACTGCAATGCCAAAGGCTGGGGGTAGCTATTTTTTCATAGAACGCAGTATGGGTGCATCAGCAGGAACAATAGGGGGACTTGCTGCCTGGTTTAGCCTTGCACTCAAAAGTGCATTTGCTTTGGTGGGTATAGGGGCCTTTACAGTTCTGCTTTTCCCCTCAATTGGCGATATACAGATAAAACTTGTCGCAATCGGATCTTGTGTCCTCTTTACCCTTCTGAATTTCTTCAGTGTAAAAGTGACTGGGAGATTTCAGGTAGGACTTGTTATTATATTGATTGCTATACTCATTCTTTATTTTTTATTCGGACTTAGCCATATCAAACTTGAAAACTATTCCCCTTTTACCACAAATGGGTGGGGGAGCATTTTCTCAGTTATTGGCTTGGTATTTATTTCCTATGCTGGGCTCACAAAGATAACAAGTGTGGCAGAGGAGATAGATAATCCCAAAAAGAATATTCCGCGTGGATTGTTCCTTTCCTTTTTTGTAGTTTTACTTCTCTATCTTGTTGTTATATTTGTCACAGTAGGTGTTCTTGGTCCAGGCCTTGCCCCGCCTGGTGCTGAACCTTCCCTGACTCCAATCTCTGATACTGCAAGGGCTTTCATGGGGAATGTTGGAGTAATTCTGATTAGTATAGCCGGACTATTTGCGTTTCTTTCTACTGCGAATGCTGGCATACTCTCCGCCTCTCGTTATCCTCTTGCTATGAGCAGAGACCATTTACTGCCGCAGTTCTTTGGTAAAGTAAACAAGCGATTTACAACTCCCCATATTTCAATTCTATTTACAGGCTTATTTATGATATGCATGATTGCATTTTTTGATATTGAGAATCTGGTAAAAGCAGCGTCAACTATGCAACTACTTCTCTTTATCTATGTGAATGCCTCGGTTATTATTATGCGAGAAAGCAAGATTCCCACATATCGTCCTTCATATCGTTCCCCACTTTATCCCTATCTACAAATTGCAGCAATTCTGATATACATATTTTTGATTATTGAAATGGGGACTCTACCAATCATTATAACTGGGGTTTTCATAGTACTCTGTGTGCTCTGGTATTTCATATATGTTCGCTTTCGAGTGCACCGCAAGTCAGCAGTTGTCCATATTGTGGAACGTATTACAGATAGGCAAATAGGTGGTTCAACCCTGAGAGCAGAACTTCGAGGAATATTACGGGAACGAGATAATCTTATAGAAGATAGATTTGACAAACTTGTCAGTTCATGTGAAATCTTAGATATAGAAGAATCTATGGGTGCTGAAAAGTTTTTCAGAATGATTTCAAAGAAACTGGCAAATAAACTGGATATAGACGAGGATGCCCTTTATAATGCTTTTATAGAAAGAGAAAATCAGTCTACCACTGCCTTGCAACCTGGACTTGCGATTCCTCATATTATCATTGAAGGAAATGGGAAGTTTGATATGATAATTGCGCGAAGTAAAGAAGGCATTATCTTCTCTGAAGATTTACCGCCGGTTTATACTGTATTTGCTCTGGTAGGAACAAGAGATGAACGCAATTTTCATTTGCGCGCACTTATGTCTATTGCCCAAATAGTACAGCAACCAGACTTTGAGAAAAGATGGCTTAAGGCACGAGATATCGAAGAGTTGCGCGATATAATTTTATTAGCAGAAAGGACAAGAGACAACGATGGCAAAAATTAAAAAGAAATTATATAGAAATACTGAAAACAAGCTAATTGCCGGGGTATGTAGCGGTTTTTCAGACTACTTTGGAATAAATGTGATTCTGATGCGAATAATTTGGGTTGCTCTAGCATTTTTACATGGTCTTGGAGCCATAGCATATCTGGTAGCCGCATTGATTATCCCGATAAAACCTGAGACAAGCGAGATTGAAATTGAAGTTGAGCCACAGGCAAAAGAAAAGCAAAAACTCCACCGCAGTGACAAAAATAAGATTCTTTTCGGTGTATGTGGTGGCTTGGCTGAATATCTGCATACTGATGCCAATTTGCTTCGTATTATTTTTGTGGCTCTGACCTTTTTATGGGGCGCAGGTGCTATCATCTATATCCTTTGTGCTCTCCTGTTTCCCAAGCCACAGACATCTTAACTTAACTTCATATAATTCATTCTTAAACTATGAGGAAATTTTTTACCTTTTTCTTCGTTCTTCTGGCTTTTTCTATTACGATTTTAGCAGAGGAGTATTTTTCCCTTCTGGATAGAAGCAAGGATATAACAATTCAGAAGAATGTTTCTACTTACGAATTAGGCGTAAAAAATATTATTGTGAATTCAGAGCGGGTGACTAATTACGAGCATGTTCTCGTTCGGAATCTTGATTACAAAATTTCTTATCAGGAGGGTAAAATTGACTTACTTCGTCCGATTCCAGCAGGAAATGTCTTAAGCGTGACATTTCAAGCTTTTCCAGAACAACTAACCTATTCTTATGCTCGCTTCAAAAAGCAGGCGGTACCTGGTCAGGAAAAGTATAGACCAATACGAACGCCACAAGGCAAAGCACCGCTATATTCTTCTGCGTCAGACTTGCAAGTATCTGGCAGCAAGAGTTTCTCCTTATCTCTCGGCAACCAGAATGATCTTGGCTTTGACCAATCGCTTTACTTACAGCTTAATGGAAAACTCGCTGATAACATATTTATTCAGGCTCAACTTTCTGATAATAATTCCCCAATCACGCCTCAGGGCACTACGGAGAAATTAAGTGAACTGGATAAGATGATGATTAAAGTCTATTCAGACAACTACGAACTCACTTTTGGTGATTTTTATACTCGATTTGATGATACTCATTTTGCAAATTACGATTACAAGCTCGAAGGAGTGAACTTTCACTGGGATAGCGGGCCTATATTTGATGTTGCTGCCACAGTGTCAAATGGAGAATTTATTTCCTATACCTTTTATGGTAGAGAAGGCAAGCAAGGTCCATACTATTTGAAGGGTAAAAACGGCGAGGATGTAAAGGTACTGGCTGGAACAGAAAAGATTTATCTAAATGGGACAAGGCTTACGCGGGGAGGACATTACACAATTGACTATAACGAAGGCTCGATAATGTTCACTAATAAATGCGTGATAACAGAGGATTCATATATAATAGCGGATTACGAATATTCATCCGAAGACTTTCGCAGTAACCTTTACCTGGGTTCATCCCAAATGTCATTTTTTGATGAAAAGGCTCGTGTTTTCTTTAAGATTATCTCCGATAGTGACAATAAAAACACACCTCTTAATTATTCCTTTTCTGATGAAGATAAAGCTGCTCTTTCAGAGGCTGGAGACAATCCTTTGCTTGCGCAGAGACCGGGTGCGATTGAGGTAGAGGCCGGGCAGGGAAACTACATTCTCAACGAGGCACTTGCTGCCTATGAGTATGTGGGATACGATTCTACAGGAAATTACCTTGTTAGCTTTTCATTTGTCGGAGATGGGGCTGGCTCATATCAGAAAACTGGATATAATACCTTTGAATATGTAGGTCAGGGAAATGGGGATTATGAGCCAATTATTCAGCTGCCTATGCCAGAAAAAACCCTCAATTTTGATCTTGGAGCTGAGTTGCGACTTGACAATTTCACACTATACTCTGAAGGAACTGTATCTGATTACGATAAAAATACCTTCTCCACCAGAGGGGATAGCGACAATCAGGGATATGCTGTGTATAATAGATTACAGCTTGATACACCAGTTTATCAAATTGGAGAGATAAGAAGTGGAGTTTTTCACGAATATAGAAGCAAGGATTTCCATTCTCTGGCAAGAACACAATCTGCAGAAGAAGAATATGAAAATGCAATGTTCACGGATGTGGATACCGTCAATGTGACCCTGTATGGCGGAGATATTACTTTTATGCTACCAGAATTGGGGCAAAACAAAAGTGTAGTGAGTTTCCAAGAATTTGAAGGAATAGCAAAACAAAGGTCATTTAGCAATAGATTAGATTATAACCAAAATAAGAAGATACCATTTTTGCCTTCTATTGACTACTATCTTTTCTATAAAAAGGAAGATATTACAGGCGACATAACATCACACCAAACCACACAAACTACTCATGATTTAGATGGAAAATATAACTATAGATTTTTTACTGGCTCTGCAGGCTTCTATGAGCGAGAAATAAACTTTTCAGACACACTTAATACAGACATAAGAAGTACCTCGTATAATTATGGTACAGATTTTGATTTTTCACACACGAAACTATCTCTTTCTTACCAGCGAGAAGACAACTTCCAACGAGATAATTATGGCTCTAGCTGGGAAAAGGTTAAAATTGCAGACCTCATTCAAGGTAATGTCTATTGGGGACATGATGATAGAATTACGGTGAGTGCTGACTATACTCATCGGGCAAATAATTATTATAAAAGTGATGAGGATGATTCAAAATACGACCTTCTGGATTCACAAATCTCATTCAATTTTCTTGAGAAAAGTATTTATAGTAAAATCAATTATGACATAGCAAATCTGGAGGCATATCCAAAAGTAAGAGAACTCATATATGTGGGTGACGGTAATGGCTTATATGATAGTCTGGGGTTTTATCAGGAAGATGGGGATTATGATTATGAGATTACTAAAGTTGGTGAACCGCAGCCTATTACCGAATTGCAGTTCAATTGGAATATCAATCTAAATCCTGCCAGATACATGCAGGGAAAGGAGATCAGCAATTCCTGGCTACAGAAAGTTATGCTTACCTCAGACATTTCAGTGCAAGAAAAATCTACAACGCCTTATAAAATAGACCTTTATCTGATGCGACCAGAGATGCTGATGAATGAACAATATACGGATTATGGATACCAGAGGATGAGACATCAACTCTGGTGTAATGTAAAAATAAATAAAATTATGACAAAACTTACCTATGAAAGGCTTCATAGAATAGACAATCAGTATGAAAATGTATTTGATAAACTATGGCAGGATGATTGGAAAGCAGAAGTAAATCTCTATAATTTGCAGAACTGGAATATAGAAAATGCGCTCTCATATCAGAATAAGAAGTCTAATTATCAGACAGAAGATTTTCTTTGTTCAGATAATTACCGCATTTCCAGTGAGATAGGATACAAATTTAATTATAATATGCTTTTTTCCTCAGAGTTTGCTTACGAACTTGAAAAAGGGCAGAGTGAGAACGGAAGTGAGACTTACAAAATTTATTCTTATCAAGTACGGCCTCAGTTTACCTATAGTAAAGGGAACAAATATCACCTTACGACAGAGGTAAATTTTCAGAAAAATAGTAGAAAGGGCTCGGATTATTTGTCTGGTATCCTCTATAGTAAGAGAGATGGACTTATTACTCGGGCTATGGCACAGTTTAATTATAGATTCAGCAAATATGTAACTGGATTTTTAAGCTATTTTGCTGAAAACTATCCTGGTATGGATACGCGCCATCAGTTAAAGATGGAGGTTAGGGCAGACTTTTAAGTAAAATTTTTATCTTTAATTTTCTTATGAGATTTGCCTAAAGTGATGTTATATTAAAAGGAGAAACCTTGTCTCTTAACTGTTTTTTAATATTGGCAATAGTTTTTCAGGAACAGCCTTGTTATTTATATTATTTTTAGTTTTTTCCCTACTTTTTCAAATTTATCAAGAGCAAAATCTAATTGCTTCTCAGTATGTGTTGCCATAAAGCTTGTGCGAATGAGGCAGTCATTTGGTGCCACAGCGGGGGGGACAATGGGATTGATAAAGATACCTTCTTCTGCAAGCATTTTCCACATTTTAAAGGCGACCATCATATCACCTACATGAAGAGGGATGATAGGGGTCTCGCTCAGCCCTATATCATACCCCATCTCCTTAAATCCTTTTTGCATTTTATATGTGTTGTGCCAGAGTTTCCCTCTTCGTTCTGGTTCTGATTTAATTATATCCAATGCCGCGCTTACCGAGGCAGCGGAAGCGGGTGGGAGACTTGCGCTGAAGATCAATGTGCGGGAAAAATGCTTAAGATAGTGCATCAGAAGCCCATTTCCTGCAATAAACCCACCTACAGATGCCAGCGATTTGCTAAATGTGCCCATAATAATATCAGTCTCCTCGGTTAAATTGAAATGGCTGGCTGTACCGGAACCCTCCTTGCCAATAACGCCAATAGCATGTGCATCGTCAACCATCACCTCTGCTCCATATTTCTTTGCTAGTTCACATATTTGGGGCAAGTTAGCAATATCGCCTTCCATACTGAATACCCCATCCACAACAATCAGTTTATTCTTGTCCTGAGTTTCTTGCAAGACGCGCTCAAGATCATCCATATCGTTATGATTAAAGCGAATCATCTTTCCAAAGGAGAGTCTGCAACCATCTATGATACTTGCATGATCCAACTTATCTACAATCAAAAACTCGCCTTTTCTAACAATTGTGGCAAGAATTCCAAGATTTGCCTGAAAACCGGTCGCATAGACAAGGCAGGAATCTTTACCAACAAACTCTGCTAATTTTTCTTCTAATTCTATATGAACATCAAGTGTACCATTTAGGAAGCGAGAGCCAGCACATCCTGTGCCATATTTTTTTATTGCTTCAATTGCTGCTTCTTTCACCTTTGGGTGGTTGGTCAGACCAAGATAACTATTTGAGCCAAGCATCAAGGTTCGCTTCCCATTTACAATTACCTCAGTATCCTGCTCAGACTGGATTACTCTAAAATAAGGATAATAACCTAATTTTTCTACTCTCCTTGCATCTGTGAACTTTTTGCATTTATCATATAAGCTCATGCATTCTCCTGAATGATATTTTTGCATAAAAAAATAAAATGGTTTTGCCATTTATATCACCTTGTAATTCTAATTCCACTTATCTCAATTTTTATTGTCAATAAAATAAAATCTTCCGGCTGGCGGAGGAGTGGAGATGAGCAAAACACAGGGACTCGCAATAAAATTTATTTTTTGTTCCAAAGATGCAGACAAAAATTGACATTATTCTACTTTGTTTTTCAGATAGAAACGATGAAAAGAGCAGGTATAATTGGTATAGTATTATTTCTTCTTGCTTTACCCTGGATGGATGATGCTTATGCGGACCGCTCTCCTATGGTTGGAGTGGTGCTAAGTGGAGGTGGAGCGCGAGGCATTGCCCATATAGGTGTTTTGCGGGTGCTCGAAGGATTAGATATTCCGATTGATTTTATAGGAGGAACAAGCTTTGGTGCTGTTGTTGCCTCACTCTACGCATCTGGATACGATTCATATAAAATCGAAGAGATTATCAAGAGTGTAGATTGGACTGAGATCTTTTCATCAAGTTTGGAACGCCAGGAATATTATTTTTATACCCGATCTTCGGAGACAGAAAATCCATTTCGGGTACGATTTAAGGATTGGAAACTTCAGTTGCCCAGCTCAATTTTTGGTTACCAGAATATTTATGAATATCTGTCCTATTATTTGTCCAGAGCCAATTATCTCTCCTCAGGAGATTTCATGAAACTTCCTATACCTCTTTTCATCTCTGCCACAGATATAGTTAATGGCAAAAACAGAATTTTCACTTCAGGCGATCTTATCCAGATCGTACAGGCAAGCATGGCTTTTCCTTTACTTTTGTCTCCGGTTGAAATTGATACTTCTCTATATGTGGATGGTGGGATTACAAATAATCTGCCTATAGCCGGAATAAAGGAAATGGGTGCTGAGATTATTGTTGCTTCTAATGTGACAAGTTATCTAATGCCAAGCCAGTCGCTTAACTCGCCCCTAGCAGTCGCAGAGCAAAGTATTAGTATAATGATGAATAAAAATATTGAGGCTGAACTTGGAGAGGCTGATATCGTGTTTCGCCCTGATGTGGATCATATTGGAAGTAATGAGTTCCATAGGTGGGAAGAGATGATAGCCTTAGGGATAGAGGCAGCGAAGAAGAAAAAATCAGACCTGCTTGCCCTCTTTCCCGCACCCAATCCCTCACAGGATCCTGGTAGAAGGGCATCTCCACACGATGTTCCTAACTTTAATACAATTGTAATTGCAGGGAATACCATCTTTAACGATGAGGAACTCCTTTCTTTTAGCGATACATTGGATGTTGATACTACTATAGTTCGCCAGCAAATTGAAAGAATTTATATCCAGAATGGCTATAATCTAGCATATATTGAAGAGATGCTTCTTACTTCTGATACTCTTTTCCTAAAAATAAATGAGGGTTTGATTGAAACCATAAGAATAAGAGGTAATGAACTTACTAATAATTTTGTTATACAAAGGGAGATAAGCACGCAAGCAGGCGAAGTATTCAACATAAATAAAGTGGAGAAAGATATAAGGCGAATATATGGGACAAATTATTTTGAACTTGTCACTTTTTCTCTTGAGCCAACCATCTCAGGCAATGTTGCTTTGACATTTGAGGTGGAAGAAAAGCCATTTGGTATAATTGAAGGCAGGGCAGCTTATAGTACGGAAGATCATGCCTCGGCATTTGTTTCTGTTGGCCATGAGAATATTTTTGGCACTGGTAATGCGATAGATATGTATGCAAGATTTGGTAAAGAAAGACAGTTCGGATTAAACCTAACTACAGATAGGATAGGCAGAACCAATCTGAATAATTCTCTCCAACTTTTTTTTCGAGAATACACAGAATTACAGAAAGATCGAAACTGGAATATGCTCATGAATACTGGTTTTTTTGATGACAAACGACTTGGGATGATATCTTTAGTATTTGATTTTAGCTCTCCTGACTTATCGTTTGAAGAACGGAGTTTAGGGATTGGTTTGAAACTTATTTTTGACAACTTAGATGCCTATCTTTATCCATCAGATGGCTTATACAGAGAAGCATCGTATACAAATTTTAATAAGATGTTCGGTTCTAGCAATGATTTTCAGCAATTCTCCTTTGTAAACAGAATTTATACAACTTTTGGGGAGCGCCTCACTTTTTCCTATTGGCTAGATTTGATAATAAATTCCAGTGAGGGTAATGATATTCCATACACACATAAAGTCCGCAAAAGGCCTGATGGGACATTTTTCGGGTATCACAATCGAGAAATTGTGGCTGAAGATATATTTTATAACTCGTTGCAAATGAGGTTTTTAATAAAAGAATTTAGTATGCAGGACCCTCGTCAGGAGCTTTTTTTTACAGCCAAAGCAGGGATAGGGGATTATGGTAATATAGGCAATATGAATGAGTTCTGGGAGATTTTTGAAAAAGGAGAAAATTTTGGCTTTGCTGTTGGACTGGAAATGTCCACGCTATTGGGTCCGGTAGAATTGTTATATGAAAAGGCTGCTAATAAAGACTTCTGGACTTTGTCAATCGGATATACATTTTAGTTTCAATTTATAAGTTATGAATTTTTATTGTGATTATTTTTACTGATTCTTCTACTTGTATAGACAATCATTTCTCCAATAAGTCCGATAGAGATAAATTGGATGCCCACTAGAACGAGTAAGATACCAAGGAAAAGTAGCGGCCTGTTACCCAATGGGACCCCAAAGAATATCTTTAGTATTGCAAGATATATGTTGATAACAAGGCCTATTCCTGCTATAATCAATCCACCGATTCCAAAGAGGTAAAGAGGGCTTCGCTCGTATTTGGTGATCATCATAACAGTAAGAAGGTCGAGAAAGCCTCGCACAAAACGCTCCATACCATATTTTGATTTCCCATGTCTACGTCTGTGGTGGTGGACCGGTATTTCACATATTTTAAAGCCCTTAGCCTTAACTAAGGCAGGAATATATCTGTGAAGTTCTCCATAAATATCTATGGATTTTACTGCCTCTTTTCGGTATGCCTTGAATCCGCAGTTATAGTCATGCAATTTTAATTTAAATATTAATGAGGTTGCGGTATTAAAAATTTTAGAAGGGATTTTTTTGGAAATAGGGTCTTTTCTGTGCTTTTTCCAGCCAGCAACAAGGTCATATCCTTCATTTATCTTTTGGATGAATCTTGGAATTTCAGCAGGGTCATCCTGTAAATCTGCATCCATAGTAATTACAATCTCTCCCTGGGCTTTGTTAAATCCTGCTTGAAGTGCGGCTGACTTGCCAAAATTTCTCCGAAAATTGATAATCTTAACATTCCTGTCATATTCGGCGATCTCCTTCAGAACACTATAGGAATTATCCGTGCTTCCATCATTAATAAAGATAATTTCATAACTCTTATCACCTATATCTTCTAATATCTTAGCATGTAATTCTTTGAGTGTATGTTCCTCATTGAATACCGGAATAACAAATGATAAATCTATCATATTACCTTCTTCTTATAATTCGCTAAAAGTGATTCCTTTGATTTATTTAAATTAAAACATAAAGTATAGACATAGCAAGTCCAGAAAGAATGGGTATTGTGATATTATCGTTTATATGGAGGTTAACCGCTTCGATAACAGCAGCAGTCAGGGCACCTATTATAATTATTATAAGTGGATTCAAAGGATTGGAATTATAGAGGTTTTTGAAGTAACTGTAATAGAAAATCACTCCATATATTGTACAACTTACAAAGAAACCCAGAAACCCTTCCAGGGTTTTTTCGGTGCCGAAGATTTTTCTTTTTCCCCATTTCATGCCAATGATTGAGGCAAAAGCATCGCCGACTGTGAGAAAGGAAATTGCAAAGAATGCTATTGCTTTTGGAAAGATTGCAATGGTTACCATAGAGGAGGTAAGTAGATATGAGGCTCCGGTAAGTGTATTGACCTCTTGTTCACGGAGGAGATGACCAAATATTTGCAAAAAGGGCTTCCGTACAGCCTGATGTTGCATGCGCAAACTATCAATAATAATGCATATCAGTGCTATTGGCAATAAAATTAGTATTGTCTGGAGTTGCGACTCGATTACAAAGTAGTAGCCAATCGGAATTATAAGGGCTCCCAGATG
>JBNGDW010000054.1:0-11263 GCA_049975325.1 Cloacimonadia bacterium
GAACATATCAGAGAAGAATTGGGAGATGGTGCACAATTTGGTGCCAGGATAGAATATATTATTCAGCATAAACCAAAAGGCTTGGCTCATGCTGTGAAGATGGGAAAAGATTTTGTCGGAGTAGACCCATTTATGGTTTTTTTAGGTGACAACATCTTGGAGGATGATCTGACTCATTTGATGGAACGGTATAGGAAAGAAAATCCAGATGGTATAGTTCTTCTCAAAGAGGTTGATGAACCTCAGCGTTTTGGTATTGCAATTTTGCAAGAGGGCAATCTGGTAAAAGTAGTAGAAAAGCCAAAGGACCCACCATCTAACCTTGCAATTGCCGGGGTCTATATCTTTGACCAGCGAATATTTAAGGCTATCGACCAGCTTACACCTTCCTGGAGAGGAGAATATGAGATCACTGATGCAATTCAGAAGCTTATTGACCAAAATCTTGTCGTGAAAGGTGAGATATTAAAGGGGAAATGGCTAGATACAGGTAAACCGAATGATCTTATTGAAGGCAACAAATTTCTTATTCAAAGACTCAAAGGATGGCACATATACGGAGATATAGACGAAGATAGCGAAATTGAGAATAGCGTATACATTGGGCAAGGTAGTATAGTAAAAAATAGCACAATTGTTGGTCCCGTTGTCATCGGCAAAAATTGTAAGATAGAAAATAGCAGGATCACCCCCTATACATCCGTTGGAGATGGCGTCTCTTTTCGCAATGTGACTGTAGCAAATAGTCTGATTATGAAGAACTGTGTAATTGAAAATATAGAAGGAAAAATTCGGGAAAGTATTTTAGGAAAAGAAGTTCATCTCTCCTCTATTGATGTAGGAAGAGAGTTAAGATTTATTTTAGGCTCAAATGATATAATAACTACTAAAATGGTTGACGAGTAGAGATAATTTGCCTATCTATTTAGATATTGCAAAAGCAGAATCAAAAGAGAGAAAATGGATATTATTGTATGCATAAAACAGGTCCCGGACACAACTTCGATCAAGATTAATCCGGAGACAAATACTCTGGTGCGTGAAGGAGTGAAAAGCATAATCAACCCTTTTGACCTATATGCAATTGAGGAAGGGCTTCGTATAAAGGAGCAGCATGGAGGAAGTGTTACAGTTCTAAGCATGGGTCCTCTACAGGCAGAATCCTCGCTGCGAGAAGCTCTGGCGATGGGGGCTGATAAAGCGATTCTCCTTACAGACCGTCGGTTTGCAGGTGCAGATACACTCGCTACAAGTAGAACACTTGCTGCAGCAGTAGAAAAAATTAATAGATTCGATCTAATTCTTCTTGGTAAACAAGCGATTGATGGGGATACCGCTCAAGTAGGTCCTGGGGTTGCTGCACATCTTGGTATACCGCAAATCACCTTTGTAAAAAAGATAGAATCATTAAGTGATGCTAAGATAGTTGCAGAACGTATGATGGAAGATGGATATGATATTATCGAGTCACCGTTGCCTGTTGTGCTTACTGTTGTAAAAGAAATCAACGAGCCCCGTTTACCTTCACTTCGAGGGAAAATTAATGCAAAAAAGGCAGAAATTACAATCTGGAATTTAGATGATCTCAAACTTGACGAAAAGGCAGTAGGTCTGAATGGCTCTCCAACCCAGGTAGAGCGAATTTTTACACCTGAATTAAAGAAGGAAACAGTGAAATGGGAGGGAGAACCTGAACAACTTGCTGAAAGATTGTCAAATAAGCTTAAGGAATTACTATCGTAATATGACATATCCAATTGCCGTTATTCCAGCTCGTTATGCATCAGCCCGTCTTCCAGGAAAGCCGCTTAGAAAAATACGGAAAAAACCTCTTATACAGATTATTTATGAAAATGCGGTGGCTACAGGGCTTTTTGAAGATGTTATTGTAGCAACAGATGACAATCGTATCTTTGACGCAGTGCACTCATTTAATGGCAAAGTTGAAATGACTTCATCTCACTATTCCTGTGGTACAGAGCGGGTTGCAAAGATTGCTCAAAATCGGGAAGTAGATATTGTTGTTAATATACAGTGTGATGAACTTTTTATCGAGAAAGAACCTTTACAACAGCTCTTAAATGCCTTTGACACTGATGAGGTTATGGCGGCTACTCTCATCCATCCTACCAATGACCTCGCTATAATTAACAATCCCAACAGAGTAAAGGTTGTCTTTGATACTGAAGACAATGCAATATACTTTTCTCGCTCTCCTATCCCCTATTACCGAGATAAAAGTTCTAACCAGACTTTTTTCAGGCATATTGGAGTTTATGCATTTCGTAGAGATACGCTGCTTCAGATTGCTTCACTTCCACAATCAAATCTAGAAAAGATTGAAAAATTGGAACAACTACGACTACTGGAAAACGGTATGAAGATAAAAGTGGTCAAAACCGAATATAATGGTTTCAGCATCGATACAGAAGAAGATTTAAAAAAGGCAGCTAAAATCATAAGAGAAAAGGAAGAGAAATAATCTTCCTATCCCAAGGAGGCAAAATGGAAACGCTACAAATCATTGGATTTATTTTGGTTATAATTGCCTGGCTTATACAACTCATTACTGTGGTTCGGAAATCGAAAAATTTAAATATTGGGTTTGTTTGGAGCTATTTTATCGGAATCCTGCTTTTTGCCATATCAAATGCATCTTCAGAACTTGCAGTTTATAAAAATAGTGCAATACTGAATCTAATTGTGGCAGTACTGGCACTGCTAACAATAATTGCGTATCTAAGGCAAGGAGAAAAGAAACCCACTGATACAGAAGATACAGAAAAATAGGAAAGAATCCCAAGCTGGTATAAGAAACTTTATAAATTTTAGATTTTACGGTTTTTCTTGACAGATTTTTCTGACTTTATCTAAATTGGTACTATCGTGTATCAAATAATCCGCCAGGTGGCGGAAGGAGGAACAAATGAATGAATTAGGCGTGATTGGACTTATTGTAATCATCATCGCCTGGATTATTCAACTTGTAAAAACTGTCGCCAAATCAAGAGAACTTAGTTTGGGATTCGTCTGGATTTACTTTATAGGTGTAATACTGCTCATCATATCATCTTTTATAAAAGGTGCGGTCACATCAGGTATATTCAATATTGCCTTTGCTCTACTGGCCGTCATTGTTGCACTCATATATCCCAAGAAAACAGAAGAGAAAAAGGAAGAACCTGAGAAAGAGGGTCAATAATCTATTTCATTCTCCGTGCTAAAACTAAAAGAGGGGCATTTTACAGTTGCCCCTCTATTTTTTATAAATGTATACATCTCTATCTTTGACTATACTGGATTATTTTAATAATTTTTTGATCTCATAAATTAGCTTTTCCGATTTTTCTTTTGATTTACTCTCGGCAATTATCCGAACTACTGGCTCTGTGCCAGATTTACGGATATGTATCCACCAGTCATTGGAAATAACTTTTATCCCATCTGTAAAGTCAAATTTCTTTTCGGAATACTTTTCCTTCAGTTCTGATATAATAAAGTTAAAATTTGTTTCATCATGCAGAGGAAGTTTTTCCTTTACCATAAAGTAATGTGGTATATTGGCAGCCAATTCAGAGATTGGTTTTCCAGTTTTTGCCATATATGAAAGTATTAAAGCCATACCCAAAGGTGCATCGCGTGTGCAGTGAACCTCTGGGAGGATAATCCCACCATTTCCTTCTCCACCGATAATACAATTATGTGCCTTTATTGCCTCAACCACATTTATCTCTCCCACTTTGGTTCGCAAGATTTGGACTCCATACCTTTCTGCAATATCTTCAGATGCCATAGAAGAAGATACATTGGTGGCAATGCAGCCCTTTTTTCGTGAGAGAGCATAGTCTTCAGCAAGGAGTAGTGAATATTCCGTACCTAGTGCGTTTCCTTGCTCAGTCACGACAGAAAGTCTGTCAACATCCGGGTCTGTAGCAAAACCGATATCTGCTGACTTATTTACAACAAGTTTTTCTAAGTCTTTCAGATTTTCTGCTGAAGGTTCTGCTATGCGTGAAAAAATCCCTGTGGGCTCGGAAAAAAGTTCAATAACCTCGCAACCCAATTCCTTGAGCAGACGGGGAGAAATAAGCCCTCCTGCCCCATTCGTGGAATCGATTACAACACGATACTCTTGCTTTCGGATTGCATCGGCATCGACCAGAGAATTATTGAGAATTGCCTTGATATGTTTATCAATAGCTGTATTATCAGTGTAAATTTTGCCGATGTTTTGCCATGTTTTGTAAGTAATTTTGTCCTCTGGTAGATTCCAGAACTCTTGCATCTGTATTTGGGTAATAAACATTCCATCTTTGCTAATAAGTTTGAGAGCATTCCATTGGGGAGGATTATGACTTGCTGTAATTGCGATTCCTCCTTCTGCATCCGAGTTTTCTACTGCTAATAAGATGGTGGGGGTAGGACAAATTCCAAGATCAATCAAATCTACACCGACAGACATCAGCCCAGCAGATATTGCGTTGAAAAGCATTACACCGGTGGTACGAGAATCTCTGCCAACAATTATCTTTTTCTCATTGCAGAACACACCAAATCGTTTAGCAAACTGGAGAGCGTTTTCCACGGTTAGTGATTCGCCAACAATTCCCCTTATACCGGAGACACTTTTCATTAAAGCAGTCATCGTACTTCCTTCATCATCTTATAATTTTATCTTATAATTTTACTGATTGCTATTCTTCTTGAATTTTTGTCTATAATTTTAAAAGTTATTTTATAATAAGGAGTAGGCAGAAATGACAAAAATTTTTCAGGCCATTCTATAAAGAATATTCCAGATTCTGACAGAAAGTCAAAGAAGCCAATATTAATAATTTCATCCAGATTTTTAAGGCGATAAAAATCAAAATGGAAAATTGGGATTTTAGCATCGTACTGATTGAGGATTTTAAACGAGGGGCTGCTAATATATCCCTTTGCACCAAGGCTCCGGGCAGCATGCTGGACAAAGAAAGTTTTTCCACTTCCAAGGGGACCAATAAGAGCAGTAATAGAGCTTTCCTGGCCTGCCAGCTGATGGGCAAAATTTGCTGCAACTTTTTCTGTTGTTTTGGGAGAGTGACTAAGATACTCCCTGACAAGTTCTTCTCTATCCACGGACCTACAATTATTTGTTCTTTGGTGTTAAGACAGATACCGGGAGGATCATCTCTTCCATAGAAACACCCCCATGCTGGTAGGTGCCTTCAAACTTTCGTCTATATTCGTGGAAATCTGTTGGGAAAACAAAGTAATAATCACTACGAGCAAATACATAATTTTCTACGATATTTTCTCTTGGAAGTCCATAGTCTAAGGGATTTACCACTTTTATCGCCTGGCGTTCATTACATGTGAGGTTCTTGCCATGCTTATCCCGCAGCCCGGATGAGGTCTCTCTATCTCCAATTACTTTCGTGGCATGGGCAACCTTGATAGAGCCATGATCAGATGTCATAATAACCGTAGCATTCTGAGTAGCGATTTTTTGTAAAGCCTCATAAAATCTGGAATTCATAAACCATATCTTTGTTAGTGAACGGAGAGCTTTATCATTAGGAAGAATTTCCTGTAATATTTCATTTTGGGAGCGATGGTGAAGTAGAACATCAAGAAAATTATATACAAGTGCTACCACACGCTCTTTTTTATAATGCGAAACCTTCTTCAGTATGAACTCGCCTTCTTCTGGATTTAATATTTTGACATATTTGCTGCCATTGGTAGTAGGTGCATGCAGTCGCGTCAATTGTGTATCAAAAAAGAAATGTTCATTACGATTTAAGCTACTCTCATCCTCTTCATTTGTAGTAATCCAATACCTGGGGTAAGCCTTTGCTATATTTTCAGGCATCATTCCACTAAAAATGGCGTTACGAGCGTATGGGGTAGAGGTTGGCAAAATAGAAAAGTAAAAATCAGTGTGTATATTAAATAGCTGTTCAAGATATGGACGCAAAACAAGAAACTGGTCTAATCGCAACGCATCGAGAATGATAAAATAAACTGTCTTTTTTCGAGTGAGGTTTGGCAAAACATACTTTTCAACCAGCTCAGGGGAAAGGATAGGATGCTCTTTTCCCCTAATCCAGGAGGGATAGTTTGATTCAATAAAATTAGCAAACTCTACATTACAATTTTTCTTTTCATAAATATGCATCTGTCTCATCTCATCATCATTGATGCTATCAAATTTTAAGTCCCAATCAATCAGCCTTCTGTATATTTCTATCCAATCCTTCCAGGTAGGTTCGGAAAATAGTTTTTGATTGAGCCAGGCGGAAAATTCTGAATATTCTTCTCCAATTCTATTTTTTTTGATCTCTTCTGATAAAAGAATTTTCTTAATGGACATAAGGACCTGATTGGGATTGATGGGCTTGATGATATAATCTGTAATTTGTTTTGATATCGCTTTGTTCATCAAGCCTTCCTCTTCATTTTTGGTTATCATAACAACAGGAAGTGTTTCCTTTATTTTTTTTATTTCAGAGAGGGTAGTCAGTCCATCAAGGCCTGGCATCATTTCATCAAGGAGCACAAGCTCGAAATCGTTCTCTTCAACCAATTTTATTGCATCATCCCCATTTGTTGCTGTTACTACATCAAAGTTTCTTTCTTCCAAAAAAAGGATTTGGGGCTTAAGCATTGGTATTTCATCGTCTACCCATAATATCTTTGCTTTTTTCATTTTACCTCGTATTATTATATTTGATTATTAGTAAATCTGTGGATAAAATTTTTCTTGAATTCAGGGAATTCATCATGCATTATCGCTTTTTGTATATCATTTAGAAGTGTTTGATAAAATGTCAAATTATGAATAGTGGTAAGACGGGCACCAAGTATTTCGTTGGATTTTATCAGATGGCGTATATAGGCACGGGAAAAATTTCGGCAAGCATAGCATGGACAGTCTTCTTCTATAGGGCGAAAATCTTCGCTGTAAGCAGCGTCACGAACGATTAATTTTCCATCTTTTGTAAAAACAGAGCCATTTCGGGCATTTCTTGTAGGCATCACGCAGTCAAACATATCAACGCCATTTCCAATACACTCGAGAAGATCCACTGGGGTTCCGACACCCATTAGATATCTTGGCTTATCAGGAGGAAGGATTGAATTCATCTGATTGACAATGCGATACATAATCTCATTTTCTTCTCCGACTGAGAGCCCTCCAATAGCATACCCATCAAAGCCGATATTCATAATTTCCTTTGCATTCTGTTCGCGCAAATCAAGAAATACATTCCCCTGAACTATACCGAAGAGCGTTTGGGGGCCACCTAATTCTTCATGCCTTCTTTTACATCGCTTTACCCACCGGGCAGTGAGCATTGCAGAGTGTTCTGCTTCTTTATAAGTAGCGGGATAAGGGGTACATACATCCAGCGGCATAATAATATCTGCCCCTATGTTATGTTCAATCTCAATCACTTTTTCCGGAGTAAAATAATGACGACTTCCATCTATATGAGAAGTAAATTCTACTCCATCGAGAGTAATTTTACGGAGTGGTTGGAGACTCATCACCTGAAATCCTCCACTATCTGAAAGAATTGCATTATTCCAGCCCATAAATTTGTGTATTCCTCCAGCCTTTTTTATCAGTTCATCACCAGGACGAAGATATAGGTGATATGTATTGGTAAGGATAATCTTAAATCCTATTTCCTCCAGTTCCTTAGGGGACATAGATTTGACACTTGCTTTAGTAGCAATGGGCATAAACACAGGTGTAGTAATTGTGCCATGAGGTGTAGTAAGTTTGCCAACTCTCCAGCCTTGAGATGGGCCAGCAGATGAGCTTTTACCTTGTTTTATGATAGTGAAATCAAAAATAAATCCTCCAGCGTCTTCTTTATTGTAAAAGGTTTTTTGAAAAGAAATAACGCGTTACAAAGCGTGATATATCATTATAAAAAGCAAGAAAGACTAAAAATAGGATAATAGCAAGGCCTATATGTTGTAGTTGTTCTTGTATGGCGGGTTTAAGCGGCTTTCCGGCGATACCTTCCCAAAGGGCAAAAATAATCTGCCCTCCATCAAGGATAGGTATTGGCAGGAGATTCATAACCATCAGAATTATGCTAATAGTCCCCATAAAAGACAAGAAAGCCCCCAAGCCCTCCTGCACCTGTTGCCCAGATATTGCCGCAATAGTGATAGGACCGCCAATACTCTTGGAAAGTTGAGAAGGGGAGCATAGCAAAAAGAATAATCCTTCATAATAGTTCCCTATTGCGGCTATAGTTGTGGTAAAACCATATCTTATCGCATCCGGCAGATTATATCGCTCTATTGATGTTACAGTCATAGATTGAGAAATCCCTATTATCCCTACCTCTTGGCTTAACTCTGGGCTTGTCTGAGGAGTTAGGCTAAGGTTAAGGTGTTCACCATCTCTTTCAATAGTAAATATAAGTTCATTTCCTGCATTCTTCTGTATTATGTTCTGCATTTCATACCAATCAGCGATTGGCTGATCATTGATAGCAATAATCTTATCATTTTTTTGTATACCTGCTTCGTATGCAGGCATACCAAACATTACCTCTCCGATTATAGGGGGAGCGAATGGCTTAATTTGAGTAAGCCAGTTTTCTTTCTCAAAGCCGGGTATTTCTATTGTAGTTACTTTATTATTTCGTTCTACAGTTACTTCATGGATTTTATTATGGTCATCTGACCAGATTTGTAAGATGGACATCCAGCCATCGATTTCTTTTCCGTCAATAGCTATGATTTTATCTTTTGGCTGAAGTTGTGTCACTTCTCTTAATTCTTCTGACTGAATTTTACCGACTACTGGAGGGAAGTCATAGGTTTTGATACCAACGAGCAAAGTTAGAATAAATATCAAGATAGCAAATATAAAATTTGCCAGTGGTCCGCCTGCTGCTATAAATACCTTTTGCCACCATTTTCTGTTTTGAAAGCTCTCCCTAGATGGAGTAGAATCACCCTCTTGTTCATCAGGATTTTCGCCAAGCATCTTCACATATCCGCCCAATGGTATAAGAGAGACTCTATATTCAGTTTCTCTAATGGTTTTACTAAAGAGTTTGGGTCCGAAACCGAAGGAAAATTTCTCTACTTTTACTTTACAAGCCCTTGCAATAATAAAGTGTCCAAATTCATGCACAAAAATGAGGATTCCGAGGAGCACGATTGTGGCAAGTATTCCGAGTAATGTCATATTTAAATTTTAAATCCTTTTCAATTTAAAGTGGTCACTCAGTGTAGAATATCGCTGTAATTGGATTAATCTTAGAGGCTTTATATGCGGGATATATACCAGAGATCATGCCGACACCTATAGCAAAGACTAGTCCGATGATTATTCCTACTATTGGTACAGATACCGGGTACTGAATCTGTGTTGCAAGTATATTAACCAGCCCGAAGGCCAGAGCGGCGCCGACAAGTCCACCGACTAAGGCTAAGGTTATGGCTTCGAAAATAAAATAAGCGAAGATATCGAGGTCGGTCGCACCAATACTTTTTCTTATGCCGATTTCTTTCATCCGTTCACGGATAGAAATGAGGAGGATACTGAACAGCCCTATTCCCCCAGTAAGAAGCGAGATACTAGCAATAATTCCTAAAATGATATTCCAGTTTTGCATTTGTGTATCAATCTGTTCACGAGCTTTGAGCATTTGTTGATTGATATCCTGAAGTTCTACATCGTCTGCTGTATTATGTAGAGCAAAAAGTGTCTGCCGAGCACGGTTATATACAGTGCTCACTTTTTCCGTGTCTACTGCTTTAATCCAGATATTATCAATTCTAAAGTTAGGGCGCAGATATTTTGCAGCCCATTTAGTGGGAGTAAAACAGCTTTCATGGTCTCTTTGTCTTTCCCATGTATTTATCTGTACCTGCCCGCCAGAGTGGTACATATCACTTTGTAACACACCAATAATTCGCAAGCGGATATCATCAATAGTAATAAATTGACCAATGGCGTTTCCTCCAGGGAAAAATCTTTCAGCCAGTCGAGAACCAAGAATGCAGACTGAGGCGCCATCTTCTTCCTCGTATTGAGTAAAGAAGCGACCTTCCCCAATAGGATAGGTTTTATTTATAAAAAATGGGGTCTCAACTCCTTGAAGATTTAAGGTGGTTGTCTGCTTATTTATATACGCATTTTTTAGCTCAGAGATCATTGGATAAATCATTTTAACATCTGTTAGTTCATTTTTTAGAACTTCATAATCTTGGTAGGTAATATATTCGAAGCGTGGTGGAGTAGGATATTTTTTCAATTTATTTTCTTCTTCACTTGGAAATGATGAATATAGAACTATCGTATTATCATATCCTGTTGAACTTATTGCTTCTTCCATAAGGTTTTTCATGACCTCAACGGAAGAGAACATTGTTGCAACAGTGGCTACTCCGATTATTATACCCAGCAGAGTAAGAAAAGAGCGTAGTTTATGCGATAGAATGCTCTTCATTCCTGCCAAAAATGTTTCTGTAATTCGCATTTATCCTACCAGTTCTTTTTTACATTTTAGACAGATAAATTTACGACCAGTTTTAGTATTTTTTTCAAACATAACCTTTGCATGACAATCCGGGCATTCCATTTGCACTAGCTTATAATTTATGACAAATTTACATTTGGGATAATTTGAACAGCCATAGAATGTTCTTCCTTTTTTGCTTTTTCGTTCAACAATTTCTCCATCACACTCTGGGCAAGGCAATCCTGTTGAAAAGGGTTTTGTAAATTTACATTTCGGATAATTCTCACAGGCGTAGAATTTTCCGAATCTACCACTTTTTAGTTCCAGATTTCCACCGCATTCCGGGCATTTTTCATTATTATTCTCTACTATTTTTTTCGTCTCTTCATCTAATATCGTTTTTGTATTTTTACATTTCGGAAAGGCAGAACAGGCTAGATATTTTCCATATTTCCCGTATTTAATGATCATCGGTGAGCCGCATTTCTCACATTTTTCGTCACTTAGCTGAATAAAATTGTTTTTTTCTTCTTTAATATCGATCCTTTCCAACTCTTTTATAAAGGCTTTATAATATTCTGTTAAGACTTTTTGCCAGTTCTCTTTGCCTTGTTCAATTTGGTCTAACCGATTCTCCAGGCCGGCTGTAAATGGCACAGCAAAGAAGTCAGGAAATTTCTCTATTAGAAATTTTTCTACCTGCATGCCAAGTTCGGTTGGATGAAAATATTTTTTTACGAGATTGACATATCCCCTATCAAGCAGAGTGGAGATAATAGGTG
>JBNGDW010000055.1:0-11261 GCA_049975325.1 Cloacimonadia bacterium
GTTCCGGCATATAGCCAGGAATATGAATAAAGACACCCTTGTCATCAGTGGTTGCTAAAATTGTCCCTAATTCGATTCCTCCGATGCTTATACTTTGGGAAGGCAGATCGAAACTATTGCTTATTTCTAGTCTTCCTTCCCCTATCCATGCTTTACACTCGTTGATAAATACTTTGTTATCTTCTAAAAATAAATCAATCGAGATATCTCTAATTCTTTCTGGCTGTCCTTCTATCTCAAGCATACCATCATTTATAGTAAGTTTACCATATTCCCACTGCGGAGTTCTATCTTCCGTAATCAAGGCAAGCTGCAGAGAACCATCAGATTCTCCAAACTTAATTTCATCAACATAATCTGCAAGAAGGGCAAAAAAATCACCTTGTAAATTTATATCTAATCTACTTGGAATATCAGAACATTCTTGTGTAAAGAAGTTATAGCTATAATCTCCACTGACAACAAGCTCATAGCGGGAACCATTACGAATATAAAATTCGTTCACATACAGCGCATCGCTATTCTGAAATATCTTCGCCTTGCCTATATTATAGTGTATACCCGCAATTTTACCATCCCTTAACTGGAGATCAAGAGCCAGATTAGGAGTATTCCTGGTTCCTGTAAACAACATGTCATAATTTAGAATACCTGTCAGTGGACTGGAAAACACATCTTGTGCAATATCGATACTATCTCCTCTCAGACTAAAATTAATCCTGTATGGCTCATAAATTTCCATTGTACCAGAGCCATCCATCAAAACTTGCGTGCCAGAAGTTACTAAAAGCTCATCAATATTAAACAGGGTGTCACTCAGACTCACCCGAAGCCTTGCATCTAATGCATGCATATCTGGATGAAGTACTATGCTATCAGCATAGATTTCAGCAGAAATAGATGGGTCCAGCTCGCTATCGAAAACAACACTTCCGTTTATATGTCCCCGCACATCACGGAATGACTCTATAGGCGAAAATACACCAGCAAGTCCCAGAAAAGAGATATTGTTTAAATCTACTTTGCCTTTATACCACAATGGCCTAGGGCCGCTGTCTGGAATTTGAAATGCACCAGAAAGTACAAGTGCATCGTTTATTGTGAAAGTATCGATTGCTATCGTGTCTCTGGATGTATGCGCCTCCAAATCTATGTTATATGAAAGTCCCTGAATTACTAAATCACTTGTTTCAAGCTGAATCTTGCCTCTCTTTTCAGCCCTGCTGAAAAAGCCATCAAGCATAACCACTCCGCTTGTAAAACTATCACCACTCCTGTCAAACACCAGTCTCCCATCCCATGATATAAGGCTATTATCTAGTGAGCCTTCAAACTGGATTGAGATAATCGGATTAAAATCATTGATCCAGCCAGTAGTGTCGTGAAAGACCTCTTTTAGGACAAGTCCATTCGTGGTTAAGCCAACCGAGGCTTTAGGAGTGGTTAGAATATCGCTTCCACTACCAGAAATGCTTATGGTTCGTTCATTATTTTCCAGTGATAGGCTTATATTTTCATCATAAAATTCTATTTTCCCGACAAGATTATGCAAAGCAACAGTTTTATATATAATATCAGCATCGTTTACTGTGCACAATATTTCTGGGTTTTGAAAATTTCCTGAGACCTCAATATCAAGGTCAGCATTGATACTTGCATAAGAGAAACCGCTTACCGTGATTTTGAGCTCGATCTTGGACATAGCAGGCTCTTGAAAATTTGGGATCAGAGTTCCTGCAATGCTTATCGGATTTTGTAGATAATCAAACCTGCCAGATGAAATAAGTATTTCTCCATCTTGATAGATCATATCTACTGAAATATCCGTAAGTTCCTGTTCAGAGATTCCTATGGCTGAGCTTTGTAATTGAGCATGAATAGAAGGATTGCTGATGGTTTCCTGGACAATAAGTTCTATACTCAGATCGCCATAAACCTTATCGGTAAAATCCTCTATAGGTATGATTGAACTTATATCAAAAGCGAGTTGAGGGCTTTCCTCAAGATAATCTATGATTCTACCGCTTACTGTGACAGAGTGACCATTCCACTCAATCGTAGCTGGTTTGGCAAAGGCTATTTCTTTTTCTGTAAGAACAAAATCTGCATTATTAAGGGTAAAAAGATAAGGCTCTACCTCCATGCTAACCTGGGAGATAGTCAGTTTTCCTCGGTCTACTTTGTTATTTTTTATTGAGAATGAGAGGGCTGCTTCGGAATTGTGGATTAAAACAGGGTCTATCTTGCAATCAGTCAATCTGATTCCATCTAGTAGAATTTGCAGATCTGAGCTGCCTTTCTGGTAAAAACCACTAATATTGACCGTGCCGCCATATTTTGATTGGACCGCATTAAGAGTGATAAACTGATTTTCCTTTGGGTTTTGAAATGTAAAATCAAGCTGTTCCAGTCCAATATCAAATACTAAACCCTCCTGTTTACTACCAATATGCATCTGCCCATTGATAATTTCTACTTGAGGTAATTGATTGAGTATTTTTTCAAGATCACTTAGTTGAAAAGAGCCGGGTTCCACACTGGCTTGAACCTCATAAGAAAATGTTGGAGAAAAAAGGTTAATTGTTTCTATTGCTTTGAGAATATCCAATCTACTCCATATCAGTTTCCAGAAATCATATTGTAAATAAATTTGACTGGCGTCAAAACTGTATGTACCATTTCTATCGTCTATTCCCAAGCCAGTTATTTGTAAAGATTTTGATGTAATGGTAAGATCGCTGAACTGAATATCGGCATTTATCTGCTCGCCAACGCGCTGGCTGACCATTCTGCCGATATAGGCATCCAAATCAACTATGCGCGTTAGGATAAAATAAGCGAGGTTCACAAGCAAAAGGATTGCGACAATAATGATTAACCATTTTCGTTTTCGCATTGCTCGATCTTACCTAAAATTTTATTTCTCCCTTTCTAATATTCCATCTGAAAGGTGATAAACTTTCTTATTTTGTTGAGCCAAATTTTCGTCATGTGTTACGATAAAGATCGTGGTATCAAATTTTTCATTCAGGCTCCAGAGTAGATTTAACAGTTCCTCACTATGTGTCTTATCAAGGTTACCTGTGGGTTCATCAGCAAATATGATATTAGGGTTATTTATAAGGGCTCGCGCGACCGCTACTCTTTGCTGTTCACCACCGCTCAGCTGATTTGGATAATAATCCTTGCGCGCAAGTATGTCAAGATCTGCGAGAATCTTCTCAGCAGAGTCCATGCTTGCTGTAACAGAGGATCCTGCAATAAGTTTTGGTAGAGCAACATTCTCAATCACAGTAAAATCTGGCAGAAGATGATGAAACTGAAATACAAACCCTATTTTCTTATTACGAAATCGTGCCTGTTCAATTTCAGAAAGGTGATTAAGCAAAATTCGGTTTTCGCCAGATTGTTTACTGTTTTCATTATCATAAAAGATAATTTCACCTCTATCTGGCCTATCCAATGTTGCCAGGATATGAAGCAAAGTGCTTTTCCCACTTCCGGAAGCACCTGTTATCGCAAGTGTTTCGCCTTTTTCTACTTCAATATGCAATCCCTTTAAAACCACAAGTTCGCGCTGTTCAACTCCCTCTTTGTAACTTTTCCATATATTTTTAGCTTCTAAAAGCATATTCAATAATCAGTCCTCATTTTTATTTATGTTCTTTTTATCTCCCGAATAATGTTCACAGGAGAAAGTTTTTTAATCCTCTTAAGTGGGAAATAGGCAGAGACAAATATAACCACTCCAGCGACAAGTATGATATACAAAAAATCAACAGGATTATTTTTGATAACAAGCTTATCTATATAATATACATCACTTTCAAGAGTTATCAAATTAGTTTCTGTAATCAAACCTGAAAGGATGCTGCCGAGAATAATTCCAAGAAAAGCTCCTGTGAGTCCAAGGAGGACATTGCGAGCGAAAAAGATTCGCTTTATCATAGTATCGGGTGCACCAACTGCTTTTAACACACCTATTTCTCTCTCTTTTTCAATGATGTGCATAGTAAGCATGCTAAACATCCCAAATCCTGCTACTAATACGATTAATGCCAAAATAATAAATATCACCCACTTCTCCAGCTCTAACAGACTAAATAAGTTTCCATTCATATCTATCCAGTTGGAGACAATAAAAGGATAGCCGAGTATATTTGAGATTTTTTCAGAATAAAATGCCGCCTGTTCAATATGGTCATCTGCAAGACGGACTGAAATTCCCGAGATATTATCCCCTATTTCCAGAAAATTCTGGATAGCCTTCAGATTTATATAAACAAAGGTATTATCATACTCAAACATACCAGAGTCAAAAATCCCTGATACTGCAATAGGTTCTCTTCGGGAAGTAATGACGAGAGGAGAAACATTGAAAGTAAGGGGTGAGATTAACATAAGCGTGTCCCCTACGGCTACAGAAAGCTTTTGGGCAATCTCTGACCCTATCACCACATAATTGCCATCTGACACAAATTCTCCTTCTGTTATAAATTGCTGAAAATTCGTTGTTCGAGCCTCTGCTTCATAATTTATACCTCGAATAACAACTCCAGCCACACGACTTTCAGCCGTTTTGACGGAGTAAGTTTCTTGTTTGGGTGTTATCATTGTCTCTGTATAAACAAATGGAGAATAGGCAGCAACTCCGGATAGAGTGTCTAATAGCGAGGAGATACGCACAAGTTCATTGTTAGAGATCATTTGGTTCTCAAATTTCAAGATATAGACATGTGCGTTAATACCGAGTATCGTTTCCTGCAAAACATCTTGATAGCCACTAAAAATACCTAATGACACAGTTAATGCCGTAACACCTATCATAATACCTGCTATAGTAATAAGTGAACCTAAAGAGAAAAAATCATGTTTTCCCTGGACTTGAAAGAACCGCTTAAGAAAAAATCTATAAGTTTCCATTATAATAAAAATAATTTTTGAGAATTATTTTTGTCAATAATTAAGGAAAAAATAAGCGAGTAAGAGGATGGCAGCAGTTCATCTTGCGATAGTTACATAAATATTGACAAAAGAATAGCAACAGCAAAACTTTTTATTATGGGTTTAGAAGAGGTCAAAGAGCGTATAGAAAAATTGAGAAAAGAAATCGAATATCATAATCGCAAGTATTATATAGAGAATAAGCCTGTCATAAGCGATTATGAATTCGATCAACTGATGCGTGAGCTGCAAGAATTAGAGGAACAATATCCTCAATTCAAAACACAAGATTCTCCTACTCAGCGTGTTGGTTCAGACCTGACTAATGAATTTCCATCTCTGCCCCATTTAGTTCCGATGCAAAGCCTGAGTAATGCCTATTCATACGAAGAATTAAAAGATTATATGAACAGGGTCAACCGCCTGCTTGGAACTACATCCGTTGAATATGTCGCAGAGCAAAAGATAGATGGGGTGAGCATCAATCTCCGATATGAAAATGGTATCCTCCAGCTTGCACTCACCAGAGGAGATGGAATTGTAGGCGAGGATATTACTGCAAATGCAAAAACAGTAGCAGATATCCCGTTACGCATAGAATATCCGAAACTTATCGAAATTCGGGGTGAAATATTTATGACACATGATGAGTTTGCCAGGATTAATAGGAAGCGAGTAGAAAATGGGGAAGAGCCTTTTGCAAATCCTCGCAATGCTGCAGCAGGTTCTCTCAAACTCAAATATTCCTGTGAGGTGGCAAAGCGACGCTTACGATCTTTCTTATATGGAGTCGGATACTTTGAAGAAGGAGCATTCTCATCACAATATGAACTGCTTCAATTTCTCCAAAAACAAGGATTCAGAACAAATCCTCATATAAAAAGATGCATTTCCCTAAAAGAAATCCAGGATTTTTGTGATGAATGGGAGAAAAAAAGGTTTGACCTTCCGTTCGATATAGATGGTATGGTACTTAAAGTAAACTCATTCGAGTATCAAAGTAAACTTGGTATTACAGCAAAAAGCCCACGATGGGCTATTGCATATAAATTTAAGGCTGAAGAGGTTATCACCAAATTAGTAAACATAGACTTTCAGGTAGGCAGGACAGGTGCTGTTACACCTGTTGCTAGACTTATACCGGTTAAAATTAGTGGCTCTACCGTTTCCAATGCCACACTTCATAATGAAGATGAGATAAAACGGCTGAAATTAAAAATTGGAGATTATGTCAAAGTTGTCAAAGCAGGAGAAATAATCCCAAAGGTTACCAGTGTTGTTTTCGAAAAACGGGATGGTACTGAAAAACCTTTCAGGATGGTCAGCCACTGCCCGGTTTGCCATACAAAATTAGTAAAACCTGTGGGAGAGGCTATCTGGCGGTGTCCAAACATCTCATGTCCTGCCCAGAGTAAACGAAGTCTGGAACATTTCGTCTCACGCAATGCAATGGATATAGAAGGATTCGGCGAAGCATTGATCTCATTCCTTGTAGACAAGAATTTTGTAAAAAATTTTGCTGATCTATATAAATTTGATTATACGAAGTTAAAACAATTCGAGGGTTTTAAAGAGAAATCAGTCCAAAATCTTAAAGATGCTATTGAAAAAAGCAAGACAAAGCCTTTTTCAAAAGTGCTTTATGCTCTCGGAATCCGGTATGTGGGAATAAAGACTGCTCATATATTGGCAAAACATTTCAAATCAATCGATAATCTTCAGCAAGCTTCTGTGGAAGAAATTATGCAGGTACCAGAGATTGGGGAAAAAATTGCCCAAAGTGTAGTTGCCTATTTTCAGAATCCACAAAACAAAAAACTAATAGAAGAACTAAAAAAACTTGGCTTACAGTTTGAACTAAAAGAAGAGAAGGCGAAACCTCAGAAGCTAAAAGGATTAAAGTTTGTCATTACAGGCACATTACCCAATTATACGCGAGATGAAATAAAAGAACTCATCGTAGAAGAGGGAGGCGAGGTCCTTTCATCAGTAAGTAAAAATGTAGACTATCTAGTTCTTGGAGAAAATCCGGGCTCAAAGCTTGCTAAAGCAAAAAAAATCGGAACGATTAAAATTATTTCTGAAGATGAAGTTTTAAAGATGATAAAGGGTTAACTGATTTTAGGAAACAACTATAATTCATTAATTGTTTAATTAAACCCTTGTCGTAGAGTATAACAATGAAGATTATATCTAAATATATCCTAAAAGAGCACCTAGGACCGTTTCTTATTTCTATCGGGGTAATTACAGGCGTCATGCTACTGGATCAAATCCTTGATTTACTTGATACCATCATAACAAAGCATCTTAGCCTTTTTACGGTGGTCGAGCTTTTTGGGTTAAGCCTACCCTTTATGTTAGCCCTTTCTATACCTATGGCGGTATTGGTAGGCACTATCATGGGATTTGGAAGACTAGCATCTCAGAATGAGATTACGGCATTTAGGGCAAGTGGAGTTAGCACTTTCCGTCTACTAGTTCCTCCTCTTGTTGCAGCCATACTCCTCTCCTTTTTTATGATATATTTCAACAATTATATTTTACCTGAGAGCAATTATGCCTTAAAAAATCTACTTCTCCAGGTTCGCTCTCGCCGGCCCACTTCTGAACTAAAACCGGGTTTATTTACGAAATTAGAGGATTACAACTTTTATTTTTACCATAAAAACGAAGAAACAGGTCTATTTGAGCAAGTAATTATATACGATCGTAAAGGGGGAAATTTTCCCCGTATGATTACTGCAAAAAATGGAGATATACAGCTTTCTAACGGGGGAAATTCACTTTCTGCTACCCTTTATAATGGAGAAATTCATGAGCTGGATAATGCCAATCCACACGATTACACTATCATGCATTTTAATCGATATCATTTGGATATCCCTGACCTGGGGTTTGCTAAACAAAGAGAGCTAATAGCACAGCGAGGCGATAGAGAAATGAGTGGAAAGGCAATGCAAGAAAAAGTTACCCAACTTGAAAAAACCCGCTCGGCAAAACTAAATGAGTTACGCAGTTATGAACGGGAGCTGGAACTGCTGCCAACAAAATTCAACGATGTAAATAAAATCAAGGAAGAAGAGCGGAAGCTAAATCAACTTATTAAAATGAGAGAATCCAGTATAAAAAACCTTAACTCAGAGATAAACCGCTATCAAGTAGAAATTCATAAAAAATACTCAATAGCCTTTGCTTGTATCGTTTTTGTACTTATCGGTGCCCCTATAGGCATGATGACCCGTACACATACGATCGGCAGAGGATTTGCCGTGAGTGCTCTCGTGTTTCTTGTCTATTATATCTCACTGTACGGTGGTGAAGAATTAGCAGACCGCCTTATTATTTCTCCATTCTGGGCAATGTGGATATCAAATATTATTTTTATGGGGGTTGGCATCTACCTTGTTATCTACACAGTGAAAGAGCAACATATAATCCATTTAGAAAAATTCCAGCGACTTTTCGGCAAAAAGCAGCATACTATGGACAATGATACTAAAATAATCTAAGAGCAAATGAAAATATTAGATAGATATCTCACAAGAAATTTCGCCCGCTTATATGGGCTCTTCTTCCTCATCTTCCTAGCAATTTTTATCGTAATCGAAGTATCTGAAATACTTGGTAAATTTTTAGACTATGAGCCTTACTTTTTTGATATTCCCCTGTATTTCCTCTATGGAATCCCCTATACTATTGTGCTGACTTCACCTGTTGTGATGTTACTTGCAGGGCTTTTTTTAATGCAACAGATGGATCAGACAAATGAGATTACTGCTATTCGAGGGGCTGGTATCAGTATTATGCGCATGGCGCGTCCACTTTTTATCTTTGCATTTGGTGTTGTTCTACTAGTTATGGCTCTCGGAGAAGTAGTTGTTCCATATACTGAAGAACAGAAAGATTATATCAAAAATGTAAAAATATACAAACGACCACAAGAGGACATAAAGATGCGGTCAAATATTCAATATAAGGACACCCAGGCAAGGCTATACTACATTGGCTTTCTGGATGGATATTGTAATCAAATTAGACAAATAGATATTGCGAAATTTAAGCAGGATAATACAAATTTTGTCGATGCAGATAATTTAATTGAGGAAAAGATAAACGCTGAATATGCGGAATGGAGAGGAGGGGAGCCGGGAAGTCCACCTGCCTTGATCTTCCATAATGGCTATATTCGGAGATTCTCAGAAGGGAAGCAGGTTTATTTTGAGGAATTTATTCAACGAGAATTCCCTTCTATTGACATCCAGCCAACTGACCTTTTTAAAGTAGAAAAAGACCCTCTGAAGATGGATTTCTTTGAATTGAGTGAATATATCGACCACCTTAAAAGCATTGGTGAGAAACATCAGCGAGAGCTTGTCGAATTACATCTAAAGATTTCATTCCCGTTTACGAATTTGATAATCTTGCTTTTCTGCCTGCCACTTGCTGGAATGCGAGGAAAAGAGCGATCGAGAGGACTTGCATTCGTCATTGGTATTGCGACTTGCTTTGTATACCTTTCTGCTGTGCGTCTGGGACAAAGTCTGGGATACAATGAAATAATATCACCTATTTTGGCAGCCTGGCTTGCAAATATTATTTTTGCCGCTATTGGCATCTTCGTTACAGTTAGAGCTGGGAGGTAGTATAACTAAAGCCAAAAATGTCAAAGCAATTATTACATAGAGGGAAACCCGAGCTGCACTTCCAAGGCTGAACTCGGGTTGTGTCTCTCTTACAAACTTTCTTTTTAGTCGCGATCTCTTATCGAGAAATTCCTCTTGAACAGACAACTCGAAATCTATCTACTCTCATCGCATTAATAACATCCTTTTTACGAATGTTGTATCATTTGTAGATAATTTATAGAAATAGATTCCTGAACTCATATTTTCTGCATTCCACTCAACAGTATGATTGCCAGCGGGTTTATTATCATTAACAAGAGTTTGGACTAGTTGACCTTTTATGTTGTAAATTTGGAGTTCCACCTTATCTGGTTTTGGCAATCCATAACTAATAATTGTCTCCTTATTAAATGGATTGGGGTGATTGGATTTAAGCGTAACCTTCGAGGGTAACGAACTATCATCCTCGGCCATGCCTGTAGAAATAACAGTAATAAAATCTTCTTTGATTTCTGTATCTACATTTATCGCCTCGTTTATTACAGTTAATGAGACCGTATAGGTGCCTGGATCCTCGTAGATATAAGTTGGATTTTCTTCTGTACTTGTACCTCCATCACCAAAATCCCAGTACCACGAAATTATTGGACTCCCTGAAGTTGACTGGTCTAAAAAATTTACAGTTAATGGGGCTTCTCCAGAGGTTATGTCTGCGGAAAAATCAGCGTCTATTGGAGGCAAAAGATCAGGTAAGCTTACCTTAGTCCCTTGAAGGATCTCCTTGGTATTTGTATCCTGGATGAATGCGGTCAACTCACAATTATCTGCTATCCAATTTGGATCTAAAGTAAAGGATAAACTCACTACATTTGTAGAGTCTGCTGAGAAATCAAGGGGAGTACCATATTGATTTGGAACCATCAGCCTTTCAACCCAATGTAGCGAATCTTGGTTTTGCCAGTGATACGGTATATGTGATTCTGTCAAAACAAGATGTAAGACCATGTCTGTACTGGTTGTCTCCGCAACTTTAGTGGCTGTTAATGTCACATTATAATCAAGGCCCGTATGTTCACCTTCAACTTCTATTGTAAATGAAGAATTGATCGCTTTCCTTGCATTATATCGTGGCAAATAATACGAATACATACTCTGATTAGGACTTCCTCCAACAACTGTTAATACTCCGTCAAAAATAGCGGTTGGGTAACCTCCAACAGCTGAACCGTAGTAACCCATTCTAGATGCTGCATAGGTATTATAGAAAGGGTCTGAATTTGATGGGTGATATTCGATAACGGCAACATCGCAGCCGTTTGCAATTAAATCTTCAGCACCCATCGCTGCACCGGGACAATAGCCACACCAGGTTGCCGTAAATATCTCCAGAACAACCATATCCCTTTCTACCTGCTCAGCAATCAACATTGAAGCGGTTAAAAACAGCAGCGCTGTTATTAATATCAATCTTTTCATTTCTTAATCTCCTCCATTCTAATTTTTTTGTTACCTAATTTTTATAAAGAAATTAATGTCAAGAAATAGAGCCTTTCTCTTATCCGTCAGCTGGCGGACTTTATTATCAAAAACTTGTTGTAATTTCAAGCCTAACTCCTTTGAACATTGGGTATTGCTGGCAGATACCATTCCGGCAAATCTCACCGCCCTTTTCTTTCCCTACAAAAAGTC